>JBCDKH010000068.1 GCA_038746835.1 Planctomycetota bacterium
GTCGCAATCCCCTGGGCCCCCTCGGTTGTCAGGGGGGGCCACGGAACGCTTCGTCCAAAGTTGATCCGCGTTAGCCACCGCCGACGAAGGTCACGAGCTCGATCGTGTCGCCGTCGGCCAGCGGCCGGTCGTAGTCGGCGGCGCGGCGGAGGCGCTTGTTCACCTCAACGGCGACCTGGTTGGGCGTGAGCTTCAACCGAGCCAAAAGCGACGCCACCGTCGCGTCGGCCGGAAGCTGCTTGGGCTCGCCGTTGACGGTCACGCGCATCGTGCCCGACTCAGAGATTTGCGGCTGCTCGTCCACGCCCCTACCTTATCGGGCCAGCTCGACGGATCGGGCTGGGCCACCTCGCATTCGTCAACGAACCCCATCTCAGCGTGATCTTCGAACGCCTGCTCGGCATCGTCAGCGTCGACCTGGGCATCGACCTCGGCACGGCCAACACGCTCGTCTGCACCAGCCAGAGCGGCATCGTCCTCAACGAGCCCTCCGTCGTCGCCGTCAACACCCGCACCGGCAAGGTCATGAACGACGGCATGGCCGTCGGTCAGGTCGCCAAGGAAATGCTCGGCCGAACGCCCGGCGGCATCGCGGCCGTCCGTCCGCTCAAGGACGGCGTCATCAGCGACTTCGAAGTCACCGAGGCCATGCTGCGGTACTTCATCCGCAAGGCCACCGGCAAAAAGTGGGTCTCGCCACGCGTCGTCATCGCGATTCCCGGCGGCATCACGCAGGTGGAAAAGCGGGCCGTCAAACTTGCGGCCGAGCGTGCGGGTGGACGCCGGATCTACCTCGTCGCAGAGCCGTTTGCCGCGGCCATCGGTGCGGGTCTGCCGGTGAGCGATCCGACGGCCTCGATGATCATCGACATCGGCGGCGGTACGACGGACGTGGCGATCATCAGTCTGGCCGACGTGAGCGTGAGTCAGTCGGTCCGCGTGGCGGGTGACGACTTCGACGAGGCGATCGTCGAGCACATGAAGAAGAACTACAACATGGCCATCGGCCCGACGACGGCCGAGCAGATCAAGGTCGAGATCGGCTCGGCCGGTCCCGAAGACGGCTTCGACGAGAGCCAGCCCATGCAGGTCCGCGGCCGCGACCTGATCGGCGGATTGCCGCGGAAGGTCGACATCACGCCCGAAGAAATCCGCGAGGCCCTGAGCGAGCCCGTCAGCCGGATCGTCGAAGCGGTGACCCGCACGCTCGAACAGTGCCCGCCCGAACTCGCGGCCGACCTGGTCCAGAACGGCATCACCCTCGCCGGCGGCAGCGCGCTCTTGCGTGGCTTGCCCCGCGTCATCTCCACCGCGACGGGCCTCGACGCGAAACTCGCCGACGACCCGCTCACCTGCGTCGCCCGCGGCACCAGCGTCTTCATCGACAACCTTGAGACGTTCAAGGAAACGATGGAGAGCGACGAGGACGATTACTGATTACCGAGTCCTTCGAACGCTTATCCGACCTCTGGTTTGAAGCCGTAACGCAGAGCGCAGCGTCGCGCCGGGTCTGGTCGTCGCGCCCGACGCGACGCTGCGCTCTGCGTTGCGGCTTCGATGGAATCACTCGTCGTGCGTGACTCCGTTCAGTGGTCGTCGGTATCGTCCTCGAAGTGCGTCGCAATCGAACCGGACGACTCTTCGGAGGACTGATCGCAGGCGCGATCGCGTCGGCGCTGTTCGCGCCGGTGTTGCCCTGGTTGACGACGGGCATCGGAGTCCTGCTGACGCCCGTCTCGCACCCGTCGGGACTCGCGGGATCGACCGTCTCGGGCTGGTTCGAGGACGACGCTGACGAGACCGACCCGCGCGACGACGAGGCGCTTGCACGCGAAAACCTCCTGCTCCGCCAACAGAACGAGCGCCTCCACGGGGAGCTCGCGATCCTCAAGCGACTCAACGCCGACCGTGCCCACCTCGGACAGTCACTGCGGACCCTGACCACGCCCGCCGCCATCACGGCCCGACGCGAGGGCGAGGGCGACCGCATGACGGTCGCTTCAGTCGACGCGCTGCCCGCGGGATCGCCCGTCCTTGCCGTCGACGAGGGCATCGTTGGGATCGTCGGGACCGTCGCATCGTCAATGAGCCGCGTGGCCGAGGTTCGGCTGACGATCGACCCGGAACACCGGCCGTTCGGGGCGCAGTTCGTCATCTTCGACGAGGCCGCCAACCTGATCGTCCTGCCGACCGAGCCCTTTGTCCTCAGCGGCACTGCCGGCGGCGAGCTCGTCGTCGCGCGGCACCGGACCGTCGACCTCGAAGAGGCCGGCGTCGAGCCGGGCGTCTGGGCACTCCTCCGCGACGACGACTGGCCCGAACCCCTCGCCGGCGTTCGCGTCGGCAAGGTCATGGCGATCGAGTCGCTCTCGACGGAGTCCGGCTTCAGTCGCGTCATCCTCCAACCCGCCGCCGACGTCGACCGGCTCCGCGAGGTGCAGGTCTACACGGGCAGTTAATCCTCTCCGTCATCCTGAGCGAGCGCAGTGAGTCGAGGGAATTCGTCTGGTTGTCGGTGCAGGGCCAGGCGAGGTCCCTCGGCTGCGCTCGGGATGGCGGAGAGGGAGGCAAGCGTGCGCTACCGTCGGTCGATTCGACAGCTGCCGTTCATCCTGCTGGCGTACGTCGCGCTCGGACTGCAACGCGGGCTCGAGCCGTTCCTGACGCACCGATTCGGCGGCGGCGGGTGGGCACAGGTCGACCTGCCCTACGTCGCGGCGGCCGGGATCGCGGCGATGGTTCCGCGGGAGTCGGCAGGCGTGGCGGCGTTCCTCGTCGGGCTGGCCCACGACGTCACTGCCGGCGGGCCGATTGGGCCGAGGGCCGTCGGTTACGGACTGGCAGGTCTGATCATCGCCCGGAGCCAACCGCGCTCGCCGGCCGTCTTTGCGGGACTCGCATCAGCCGGAGCGATCGTCGCGGCACTGGTCGTCTGGCTGCTGATCGCGCTCGGCGGCGGGCGACAGACGATCGTCGGCGGGTCGACCACCGGCCTCTTCACCGCAGCCGTCGCCGCCCTCATGGCCTGGCCGACGTGGAAGTTACGCACGCGACTTTCCGCCGCCGATCGTCGCCTGTAACCTCGGCGTACCACCAGTCCACGGAAGGACGCTCATGTTTGAAAGACGCGCACGAGGCGTGCTCGCCCTGCTCATCCTCGCCTGCTGCGGCTTGCTCGCAAGAGCGGCCCAGGTCCAGCTTGTCGAGTCCGAAAGCTGGCAAGCCGCCGCCGAGGCCGCGCTCACACGCACCTCGCTCACCGAAGCCGCCCGCGGCCGCCTGCTCGATCGCCACGGCCAGGTCATCGCCCACGACGTGCCGTGCAACGACGCGGCGATGGCCTACTGGTTCGTCCAGGACCCGCCCGACCCGAACCGCCTCTGGCTCGTCGCACGCGACCTCGCCCGCCAAACGCCCGGCTACCGCGCCGCCACGACCGCCGAACAGGTTCGCCGCGTCGAGGCCGCGATGCCCGAAGCCCAGCAGCGGATCGACGCGCTGTGGCACCAGCTCGCCACGATCGGCGAGGTCACGGGCAACGAGATGTCTCTGCGTCGACGCACGATCCTCGAACGCGTCGAGGCCCGTCGTCGCGACGTCGTCCTGCGTCGCTATCAGCGCGCGATGGCCGAGCACGAGCAGCAAGACGCCTCGCCTTGGTGGCGGAAGTTCCTTCTCGGCAACGAAGACGCCCCGCCGGAGCTGGCGGAGTTTGAAGAGCCCATCGCCGACGAGGAGCAGGCGCATGTCGTCCTGCGCGACATCAGCAACGAGCAGTACAACCAGCTCGTCAAGCTCCGGGCCGACCTCCTGCCGACGTTGTCCGAGTCGCTGCGACTCACCGCTGGCAGCACGCGCGTCTATCCGTCGGGAACCACCGCCGCCCACGTCGTCGGGCGCATCGGCGAGGTCGACGCGAACGACATCGAGCGCGACCCCGAGCTCGACGACGAGCTTCGTCGCTTCCTGCCGGGCGACCTCACGGGCAAAGGCGGACTCGAAGCCCTGGCCGAGCGACAGCTCCGCGGCACGCGCGGCCGAATCGAGCGCGACCTCGCCGCTGGCGGTCGCGACATCGAGGCAGAGCCCGTTGCCGGCGTCGACGTCACGACGACGCTCGACCTCGACCTGTGCGACGACGTGCGCGAGGCCTTCAATCACGTCGATTTCCGCTGGCCAGCCGAATATCCCGGCGAGCCGACCGAGCACCGCATCGAGGTCGGCCCGATGTACGGCTCGGCCGTCGTGATCGACGTCGAGTCGGGAGGCGTTTTGGCGATGGTCAGCGCGCCCGACTACGACGCCAACGAATACGTCGAGCTCTCGCAAGACCTCTGGGCCGACGAGATGAATCGGCCGCTGCTGAACCGCGCGACGCTCTTCGCCACGACGCCCGGCAGCACGGTCAAGCCGCTCGTCGGACTCGGCGCGATCTCCGACGGCCTGATCGATCCGAGCGACACCATCTGCTGCGACGGCCACCTGCACATCCACATCGACGGCAAGCTGACCACCTTCACGCAGAGCTTCCGCTGCTGGACGGCCAAGATGTTCCCCAACAGCGTGCAGGGCCACCAGATGCCGCCGCAGGACCCGCACCCGACGCCGGGACTCAACCCGTTCGACCCGAACCCGGGCGACCTGACCTTTGCCGACGCGATCCAGCGGTCGTGCAACATCTTCTTCGAAACGCTCGGCCATCAGGGCGGGCACGAACAGCTCTCGAGCTGGCTCGGCCAGTTCGGCCTGGGCGAGCCGACCGGCATCGGCCTGCCTGAGAAACGGGGTCTGACCCCGTTCCTCGTCGAAGGCGCGACGGCCGCCGAGCAGATGCGCAGCGCCATCTTCGGCTCGATGGGTCAGGGTGCTGTCGAAGCCACGCCAATGCAGATGGCAGACGTCGCCGCGACCTTGGCGCGTGATGGCAAACGCCTTCGGCCGCGGCTGGTCGACGACGGAACGCGCGACGTCGTCGATCTCGGCCTCGATCGCGTCGCCCTCGACCAGATGCACCGCGGCATGGAGGCCGTCGTCAACACGCGCGGCGGCAGCGGATATCGCATCAACGAACGACTGCCCGTCACCATCGCCGGCAAGACCGGCTCGGCCCAGGCGTTCCGGCTCACGCTCGCCGAACGCGACCTCGACGGCCAGCCCGTCCGCGATGACAACGGCCGCATCAGGTACCGCCGCATGGACGACCTCTCGACCCGCGGCAAACCCAATCCGGCCGCGCCGTGGTATCGCCGCAGCAACCACCCGAGCGAGGAGCGCGTCGAGGTGACGCACGCCTGGTTCATCGGCTACGCCCCGGCCGACGACCCGAAGGTCGCCTTCGCCGTCTTCGTCGAGTACGGCGGCTCCGGCGGCTACTCCGCCGGCAGCGTCGCAGCGCAGATCGTTCAAGCCCTCACGAACCGTGGCTACCTCCAAGCCAAGCGAACCCCCGACCCCGACCGACCGGGATATTTTGTCGTCACGCATTGAGCCTCGACGAAAACACCACGATATCAGTGAAATCCGCGCATCCTCACGATCGTTGAAGCCGAAGGCTGAGCGAAGCGATGCCTCGGAACGAGGGGCCAGTGGTTGTCGTTCCGAGGCATCGCTTCGCTCAACCTCCGGCTTCGTCTCGTTGACTCGGTGTACTGATTGTCGGGGTCGATCGACCTTCGATGAGCGACACCATGCAGAAGACCGAGACCCAAACCGTCTACCGGGGCAATCGCATCGACATCGAACGTCACACGTTCGTCGACGCGTCGGGACGCGAAGTCACCAAGGAGATCGGACGCCACGTCGGCGCATGCTGCGTCCTGGCGATGCCCGATCCGGACCACGTCGTGCTGATCCGCAACCGACGTGCGGCACTCGACGACGTGCTCTGGGAACTCCCCGCCGGCACGCTCGAACCGCCCGAGCCGCCGATCGAGACGGCGAAGCGCGAGCTCGTCGAAGAGGCCGGCTTCGTCGCGGGCCACATCGAGCCGCTGCTCACCTTCTGGACAGCGCCTGGCCTGTGGGACGAGAAGATGCACGCCTTCCTCGCCACAGATCTCACGCCCGCCGAGCAGGCACTCGAAGCCGGCGAAGAGATCGAGCCACACGTCCTGCCCTACGCCGACGCCCTCGACCTCATCCGCACCGGCGACCTCGTCGACGGCAAGTCGATGACCACGCTCCTCTGGTACGACCGCTTCCGACGTCAGAAGTAGGGTGGACCCAGGTCCACCTCCGGACGCAGATGGTGGACCGGGGCCGGCCCTACGAGCTTGCCCGCGTCGCCCCCTCCGTCATCCTGAGCGAGCGCAGCGAGTCGAAGGACCTCGCAGCGACACGCCACAGCAGACGCGTCCAACGGCGAGGTCCCTCGGCTGCGCTCGGGATGACAGAGAAGGAACCCGCCACTCACTCCTCGATCAGCAGCTCTTCGCCTGGAATGGTGCGGAACACCTCTTCCGTGCTCGTCTGCCCACGGGCGACCTGGAGCAGCGCGGCCTTGCGGAACTCGAGCATGCCGTCCTTGATCGCCTGCTGACGCACCTCGGTCGCGCGGGCGTTGTTGGCGATCAGCGTGCGGATCGACGGCGTGATCTCCATGATCTCGAAGACGCCCGTCCGGCCGCGGTAACCGCTCATGTGGTTGCTCTCGGCAGGCACGGGCGCGTAGAGCTTTTCGCCCTCGCCGGGCTGGAGCATGTCGCGGATGTCCTCGAAGGCGTCAGTTCCAAGGTCCATCTCGCGACGCGTCTCCGGGTCGAGCGTGCGGACCAGCCGCTGGGCGACCACACCGCGCAATCCCCCGGCGAGGAAGTGGTCCGGAATGCCATACGCCCGCATGCTCTGGACGGCCCCGGCGGTGCTCTGGGCGTGAAGCGTGGCAAAGACCAGGATGCCGCTGTTGGCCGCACGGACAGCGGTCATGGCGGTTTCGGCGTCGCGTACCTCGCCGACCATGATGACGTCGGGATTCTGCCGCAGGACCGCCCGCAGCAGCTCCGCGAAGCCAAGGCCGATGTCGTGGTTCACCTGCGTCTGACGCAGGCCTTCGACGCTGTACTCGACAGGGTCTTCGATCGTGTTGATCTTGCGGGAGCCGTCATTGAGGCTCATGAGCGTCGCGTACAGCGTGGCCGTCTTGCCGCTGCCCGTCGGGCCGGTGATGAGCACGAGCCCGCCCGGGTTGCCGATCATGCGGCGGTACTTGGACAGCTGCTTCTCGAACATGCCGAGGTTGTCGAGCTTGTAGAGATTTGCGTCGCGGTTGAAGAGCCGCATCGCCGCGTCTTCGCCGTAAAGCGTCGGGATGACGCTGACGCGGAGGTCGACGCTGCCCATCTCGTCGTTGGCCTTGTGAGACGGCGTCCAGATCCATCGCCCCTCGTCGGGCTGACGTGCGTCGCCGCCGGTCATGCGGGCGTTGTTTTTGACGTACGCCACGGCCCGCTTGCCCTGGTCGCGCGACATGCTGGCGATCTGCCGGACCACGCCCAGGTGCCGGACCTCCACGACGACGCGATTGTCGTACGCACAGAAGAACAGGTCACTCGACCCCATGGCCGCCGCGCGGGCGACGAGCCGATCGACGGCCTCCTCGGCCGAGAGAATGGCGACGTCGGTCTGCGGAATCTCGGAAGCGACGCCGGGCGTGCCGGGAGTGGTGGTCATGAGATCGGAAAGGAGGAGGGCGAAGGGAGGAGGGAGGAAGGCCGGAAGCGACAGGGTGGAACGACCTGGCCTCGTTCAGTGCTTCGTGCTGACTCACCCGCCGTTGGCGGCGGCGACTTCTTTGGCGGCGGCTTCGTCGTCGACGATCGGGACGACGCGGCCGACCTTCAGCAGGTCGAGCACCTGTCGGACGGCGGGCTGGACCTCGTAGACGACGAACGTGCCGCCACCGTCGGCAACCTTCTTATGCGAGCCGATCAGCCAGCCGACGGCCGACGAGTCGATGTACTGGGTGTCACCCATGTCGAGCAGGATGCGGCTGCCGGACCAGTTCTGGCCGATGACGCCGCTGAGCGGGTTGTCGCCGGCGGGGTCGATGTCGGCGGAGGTGATGTTGCCGCTCGTTGCGATCTTGACGATGCCGTCACGCTCGATGGACACCAGTTGCAGCTTCATAGTGGTCTTGGGGTGGGCCTGAACGCTCGAATAGGGCCGCCTGAGGGCTCGCCGAAGGGAGCCGATCCCGTCGGATCGGGACATGCCGGCCTTGCGGTTTGGCCGGCTTGAGACGGTAGCACAAGCCTGCCAACGGCGAAACGGACCCGTCAGGGCCGATCACGCCAGCAAGACCCGGCCTCGTCCTGCTCGTCGCACCGCACGGGGCGAACTTTCGAGCAGCGACACCGTCGGCTAGACTCATCGGCTCGCTCGGGGCAACGGATGACCTCGAGCGGCCGAAGTCGACCGAACCGTCATGCCGCTGCTCTTCGAGATTTACTCCGGCGGGCGACGATTGACCGACTACCTCGTCCGAGGCGGCCACGCTACCGGACCAGAAAGCCTGCCGCTGGCCGGACGCGTCGCCTTCGAGGAGGGCCTGCTCCGCGTGGAAGTCGGCGAGTCGGACGTCATCGACCCGTACGGCGCCAGCAGCGACCCCGGCGACGAAGCCGCCGCTTACGCCAATCGCCCCGCCGACGCGCCAGCCGTGGGCGTGTCGCTCCTGTGGGACGCGGGCAGCGCCGGCGAGTACGTGCTGGAGACGCCACGCCTTCCGCCGACGCACGAGCCGTACATCCTGAACGTCGAGCTGGCGCGGCATCGGCTGATGCGGCTGATGCAGAAGCAGGAGGATTGGAACCTCTGGGACCTCACGCCCGCTGCTGGCGCTGTCGCCCGGGCCAAGTCGGCCATGTTGATCTTCGCCGAGGCGTTGAGCCTCCTCGACGATCGCCCCGCCGCCTCGATGAAGGCCGACGAAGCCCTGGCCGTCGCCATCCAGGCGGGCGAGATGTTGGCCCGCGTGCACGGCGATCTGCTCATGCAGCGACGCCGCCGAGCCGGCCTGCCGCGGACGCTCTTTGGTGTTCGCGCCGACGTCACCGGCAACGCACCACTCGGCAACGCCGCTTATCGCAGTGCGATCCTCAAACACTTCGACTGCGTCAGCGTCCCGATGCCGTGGCGTCTGATGCAACCCGAAGAAGAGACCTTCGAGACGGCCTCCGTCGACGCGGCCGTCGATCTCGCAGCGCGGGCGAAGCTGCCGATCGTCGCCGGGCCGCTGATCGATCTGTCCGATACGCCAGAGCCGGCCGGCAAAAGCGGCTCGGGCGGCGGCGCGTTGACTGCGGGCGGCGTGCCGGAGTGGTTGTTCCTCTACGAGAACAATTTCGAGGCACTTCGTGATCTGGCGTTTAACTACGTTCGTGCGATTGTGCAGCGCTATCGCCGCGTCGTCAAACTATGGAATGTCGTCTCCGGCATTCATGCAGCACAGAGCTTCGGCCTGACTTTCGAGCAGATGATCGAGCTGACCCGATTGCTGGTCGGGCAGGTCAAAGCCGTGTTGCCCGGGGCCAAGACGCTCGTCACGATTCGCCAACCCTTCGGCGAATATCTGACGGCCGCGAGCGGCTCGGCGACGGCCGTTCCGCCGATGTTGTATGCGGAAATGGTGAGTCAGAGCGGTGTGCAGGTCGACGGCTTTGGCGTG
The DNA here is from genome assembly GCA_038746835.1 of Planctomycetota bacterium. Lineage (NCBI taxonomy): Bacteria > Pseudomonadati > Planctomycetota > Planctomycetota bacterium. The sequence continues at coordinate 9,665 of JBCDKH010000068.1, forward strand.
GAAATCGTCACCGGCCGGCCGACGCATGGAAGGCGGGTTCGCGACCTATTTCAGATCAGTGCGATGCTGGATCGGTTTGCAACATTGGGCAAACCTCTATTCGTCACCAGCGTCTCGTGCCCCGACACAACCGGGGGCGACGCCGGCAAGGCGGGACGCTGGGCGGGACCGTGGAGCCGTGAGGTTCAGGCGGCGTGGCTTCGCGACGTGTACAACGTCTCGCTCGCCAAGCCGTACGTGGAGAACGTCGCCTGGTCGGACCTCGTCGACGGCCCGCACAACCAGATCGACGGCGGCGGATTGCTGGACGATCTGCTGGTCGCCAAACCGGCGGCGCAGACGCTGCAACAGATCCGATCCGCCGCCCGGCCGTACCTTCGCGCGGGTCGCGGGACAGTCGCCAACGCCCCGGCGGCGGCCGCCAGTCGTGAGGCGGGGACGCCGTCGGGCAGTCGGTCGTAGTCGGGTCGCCGCATGGACAGAGTTGAGCCGTTTCCCGAGTCCGAAGGGTCGCCGCCGGGTACGGGCCAGGACCCGGCCGAGTGGCCGGCGCGAAAACGCTGGTTCTGGTCGACGCAGCAATTTCGTGCAGTCGCGGCAGTTTCGGCGGTTTTGCTCGCGCTCTACGTGGTGCAGCGACTGGCTCGGCCGACGCTCCTCGCCGACCCGCCGCCACCCGTCGGCGAGCTCGCGCCCGACCTGCTGGACCGGCTCGACCCCAACGTCGCAACCCTCGGCGAGCTGTCGGCCCTTCCGGACATCGGGCCCGCCAAGGCCGAGGCGATCGTCGCGTTTCGCGAGTCCACGGATCGCGTGCCGGCGTTCCGCTCGACCGGCGACCTGCAGGACGTCCGCGGGATCGGCCCGGCGATCGTCGCCAAGCTCCGGCCGCACCTGTTTTTCCCTGATAAAGCCGCAGTTTCAGGCGGCCAGACGACGCGGCCGGCTGGCGAGCCGTGACCGAATCGCGCCCGCAAGATCGCTCGCAGGCGGACGTTGGCCGCGGGCTTCGCGGATGTGCCGGGCCAGCTGCTGCGGGTCGAGCGAAGCGGCTCGCAGCACCGGCAAACCCTGGCCGGCTAAGGCCGGATGGCCTTCGGGCGTCGGGTCGAGCAGCACGGCGTGACGGTCCAGCAACCGATCGAACGCCTCTGCCGTCGAGGCATCTCGCGCGTCGGGCCAGCCTCTGCCAGCCAGCGTGGCCCCGGCCCGGCGAGCCAGCTTGCCGATGCCGCGGACGAAGCTCGGCGTGATGAGCCGCGCCTGCCAGAGCCCACGATCGACGTCAGCCGGATCGACGCCCGACGCGCGCAGCCGGCCGATCAGGTAGGCGTCGCGCCCACCGGCCTCGACCAGGCTGTTAGGTCGGGCCGCCAGCTCATCTGCCATGTTTTCCCAGGAAACACGCTGGCTGCTGAACTCGGCGACGCTCGCCGGCAGTGTGTCGTTGGTCGGCAAATCGAACGCGACGAGCACGCCGCGCCCACCCCCGCCACCGCTGGTCCTCTTGGGTCTCGTCCAGCCGGCGATTGCGATCTGATCGCTTCGCCAGCCCGCCGCCTGCCACGCCTCGCGCCAGCTCGCCTCAGCCAGCACGAGGTGGTCCAGGTCGTTGATCGGTGCGACAGGCGTGCGGTGCTGACTGATCCACGTGACCCACGGCAGCAGCGTCGGCACGACGCTCGGCAGATCGCGACGCAGCACATCGGCCGTCACCAACGCCGACACACCGGCCGTCGCATCGGCAAGGGCCAGCGGCGAGGCGTGTCGCGGGTCGTCGAGGTCGAGCACCCGCGCACCCAGGCCGGCCAAGGCCGACGTGAGCTGGCGACCCGCATCAGCGAGCAAGCGAAAGCCACTGCCCGCTGCGATGAGCACGGGGCCTTCAACGTCGATGGCGGGTTGTTCGAGGCGACGCTGGACCTCGCTCGCCTGCCATGCCGCCGACGCCTCGAGGGCTGACTTGGCCTGGGCGAGCAGCTCGTGGACCTTCGGCCCCTGCACGGCCTCGGCATCGCCGCACAGGTGCAGCGTCCGCGGCAAAACGCGCCCACGATGCCGCCGAGCCGACGCGGCCAGATCGTGCGTCCCTGCAAAACATGCGACTTTCCCCGACGAAATCGCATCGGAGACGTCGCCGCAACCCAAGGCCAAGCGCAGCGATCGCACGTCGGGCCAGACGACAAAGAGGCTTTGGCCGGTCTCGAGTCGGTCCACGATCGCGCGGACGTGGGCGAGGTGGTTGGGCGCGACGAGCAGGATCGCACCGTGCGACGCGTCGAAGTCTTTGGTCAGCCGCTGACCGACGCGTGTCGGCAAGAGCGACCCGCCCAGCCAGCGATCGCCTACGCGTGCGGTCAGGCTGCCGTCGCGCCCGCGGAGCCACGTGACGCCCGGTCCGAAGCCGCCGGTTGCGAGGTCATTCCACTGTTGCCCGTCGACCCGGACCAGCGCACGAGCGTTCGCCTGGAGGTTGGCCAACGCCTCGGCCTGGAGTTTTTCACGGGAACCGGACACCTCTCGTTTATCGGAGTCGCCCGCGTAACCTCTGCACGTGCCCGACGTCTCTGCCGGTTTCCGCTTCGTCAAGATGCACGGCGCGGGCAACGACTACGTGTACGTCGACGCGTCGGCTGAGACACTGCCGAGCGATCTGCCGGCCTTGGCTCGCCGTGTCAGCAATCGCCACTTCGGCATCGGCGGTGACGGCTTGATCGTCGTCCATCCACCCACGCAAGCCGGCTCGGCCGACGTGCGGATGCAGATGTTCAACATCGACGGCAGCGAGGGCTCGATGTGCGGCAACGGCATTCGCTGCGTCGCCAAGTTCGCGGTCGACGAGGGTCTTGTGCAGGCCGACGCGACGAGGCTTCGCGTTGACACTGCGTCGGGAATCAAGGAAATCGAGCTGATTCGCGAGGCCGGCGAGGTCGTCGGGGCAACGGTCGACATGGGCCGACCCGGCTTCGGCGTCGAGGCGGTCGGTGCGGACCCGACGAAGCTGGCCGTCGACGAGACGCACGTCACGCCCGTCGGCCTTGCCCGGCAGGCGGTGCTCGTCTCGACCGGCAACCCGCACGCGGTCGTCTTCGTGGGCGATCTCGAGGACGTGGACGTGCCGAGCGAAGGCCCGGCGTGGTCCGGCCACGAGGCGTTCGGCGGTGGCATCAACGCCCACTTTGCAGAGGTTCTGAGCCGGAATCACCTTCGCGTCATCCACTGGGAACGCGGCAGCGGCCCGACTCTGGCGTGCGGCACCGGCGCCTGCGCCACCCTTGCCGCCGCAGTTCGACTCGGCCTCGCCGACCGCTCTGCCCGCGTCGATGTCCCCGGCGGACGGCTCGACATTCGATGGGACGAAGGCTCCGACCACCTCTTCATGTCCGGTCCCGCCGAGACGACCTTCCACGGCACCTGGGCCGGCTGAGGCGACACGAAAAAGCCCCGACGCTCGACGAGGAGCACCGGGGCTTCGGAGGGCAGATGCCCGAGGCAGATTTCGAGTCAGCGTGAGCGACGAGCGAGCAAGCTTCCAAGGCCGAGCAGCCCCGCCGCTGCGGCACCCGGCTCAGGGATCGGCGTGACGTCGATGGCGACGTCGTCGAACGAGGTGATCAGCGGGTTGCCAGCCGGCATGGAGGTCTGGACGCCGTAGAGGCCGGCACCGAGGCCGACGTCGACGGCATCGACCGTTCCCGAGAGCACCTGCAGCGTCGCGCCGGTCGGGTTGTCCGCGGCGTCGGGCGTGAAGGTCGCCGTGAGGTTGAGGTCGCCATTGCCATCGACCACGCCGACGAGGCTTAGATCGAAAGCGACCGCGTCTTCGGTGCCTGCGCCGAAGGAGCCCGTCACCAAGCCGTTGGCACCGAAGTCGAACGAGTCGAGGACAGTCTCGCCGTCCAGCAGCTCGAGGACGAAGGTGGCGTTGAAGTTGAGCGCCGTCGCCCGGATTCGTGCGTGGTAGCCGAGGTCGAGATCGGCGTTGAAGCTGGTCTGATCGCTCGCAGCAGCGAACACGCCGATCTGCCCACCAGACGATCGGATTCGCTCCGGAGAGACGGACGCGCTGACGCTGAAGCCGCTGAATGCGGTCGCGTCGGCGATCTGTCCGCGGGCTCGCTCGCCGGCAGGGTTGCCCGGGATCGAGTTCAAACCAGCCGGAAGCTCGACCTGCAGCGCATCGTCGCCGACGCCCTGGTTGACGATCGAGAACAGCGCCTCGCTGTTCTGCGACACAAGGCCGAGCGCCTGCGAGCCAGTCGTCTCACCGTCGAAGTCTTCGGTGATCGGAGCAGCACCAGCAGATGCGACAAGACCGGTGCCGATCACGGCGGCGGCAAGAAGGGTTGGGGTTGAAGTCATTGTTCTCCTCCAGAGAGTGAAGTGGTTGCGGGGTTCAGCAGACGTGTGGCGTGGCGGCCGACCGGAGCACTTGGGTCGGTCGGTTACTTGGGGTAGACGAGAAACTGCGACAGCGTCGCCGATGCGTCGGCTTGCGAGAGCGCGTGCCCGTCGACGTAGAGGTAGTTGGTCCGGTCGTTGTCACCGTGGCGGGATCGCGGCTTGCCCCACGGATCGATGAAGGTCGACGCCGCCGGGCCCTTACCAGCTTGGACCGGCGTGTCCATCGTCTCGGGCTCGTTGGTTTCCCACCAGGATCGGTTCAGGCTGCGGTTCCAGTTGGTGTAGTTCCGCTCCGTCCCGGAGGCATCGGTCCAGGAGATGAAGGTGCTGTCGAACGCAGAGCCGCCTGCGCGATTCCGGGTCTCGTCGAGGTGGGCCACGCCGTCCCACACCAGGGCACGCTCGGCGTTCGACTCGATCGACGTGATCTTGTACGGGGTTCGACTGACGCCACTGTGCGGCGCCTTCATCGGGTTGACCGCCAGCGTGATGTTGGGCATCAGCGCGGGATGCGCCGAGTACTGCGTCCGCGCATCAGGATCGATGTACGGCGGTGCGGACGGGCACTGGAAGGCCTCGGTGACCTCGCCGCCAGCCGCCCAGGTCGGGTCTTCCTGCGTCAGGCCGAGATAGTCGCTGATCAGGATCGGCCAGTCGGTACCGGTGCCGGCGTCGTTGTAGGCCGTGCCATCAGCAAGGAGCGGCTGCACGACCGCGAACGGCAACTGGCTGTTGTGGTCAGCGGTGTAGCCGATGATCGCAACGCCGATCTGCCGGAGGTTGCTCAGACACGCGACACTCGCCGCCGACTGCCGAGCCTTCGACAGCGTCGGCAGGAGGATCGAGACGAGCAGCGCGATGATGCCGATCACCACCAGGAGCTCCACCAGCGTGAAGCCGCGGCTGAGGCGTCGGACGGAAGAAGGTGAGCGGTTCATGAGTTCCTCCTCAAAAACGGCAGTGATGAATGGGCTCGAAGCACTACAACGGACCAGGGGCGTCCCGGTCGGATTCGCCTGATGCGTTGACGTCACGGATGCTGCTGCCTTCGCGTAGCGTGCAGCTCAAAAGCGTGCGGTCCGGCACGTCCAGCCCCTCGTGGAGCCGGCGCGCCATCTCGGCAAGTCGGCGTCCCATTTCGCGGAGCGGCAGCTCGACCGTCGTCATCGACATGCCGAACCACGCGTCGACGAGTGGGTTCTGGTCGAACGAGATGACGGACAGATCGTCCGGAACCCGCAGGCCAGCCTGGTTCACGGCAATCGACAGCAGCCGGGAGATCGGCGAGCTGCTGGCAATGAGCGCGTCGGGCCGCACCTCGTCGAGATACCGGAGCAGACGGTCGGTCTGGTCCTTCAGCGTCGTCGGCTCCAGGTCGCGCATGTGCGTGTGGGCGACGTCCGACCAGTGCAGCAGTCGGGAGTCGGTATCCACGCGATGCAGCGCGAGCGATTCGGTGTACGACCGGCACCGCGCCACCGTCCAAGGCCAGCCCTCTTCGTTGAGGATCAGGCCGATGCGGCGGTGCCCCGCGTCGGCAAGTCGGCGGACCGCCATGGCCATCGCCTGCCGGTTGTCGGCGACGACGCACGGGCGAAAGAGCTCGCTCGTCACGAGCAGCGGAATGCCAAGCCGCCCCGTGTCTCGCGGGACCAGACCAGCCGATTCGCCGAACGGCATTGCGAGCAGCACATCCGGCCGGCCGCGACGCAGACGTCTTTCGAGTTCGTCGATGTCGAACTTGCGTTGGCCGATGATCTCGGTGCGGATGCCCAGCTCCTCCGCCACGGATTCGATGCCGCCGAGGACTTCCGGGGCGAACCAGTCGTACGCGAGATCGCCGACGTTGGAGATCAGGACGGCGACACGGGCCAAGCGTGCGTCAACGGCGCGATCACTCGCATTCGACGTGTCCACGACGGCCTCCGTTTCGGGAGCGGCTGCGCCCGTCACGCGAGGCCCGACAAAGCTGCCACGGCCGGGCTGTCGGCAGATCCA
>JBCDKH010000069.1 GCA_038746835.1 Planctomycetota bacterium
AATCGGAGTTGAAGTCGACCCGCGCTGAGGTCTCTTCCGATGATGTCGTCGAGGCCGAGGACAGTGTCGAGCCCGATCTGGCCTGGCCGAATCGCCTGGCCGTCGTCTAGCGTGATCCCGGCCTCGCTCAACCGTTGCGCGATCTCGTCTGCATCGGCGCGAAGCTGGGCGTCGAGCTCCATCGCCGCCTCGCGGGCGGGCAGCAGACCGGCGAAGCGATAGGTGTTGCCGTTGCCAGGGCCTGCCTCCACCTTGAGAAAGTTGACGCGCTGCTCGTTGAGCAGGTCGGAGAGCACCTCAGCGGTGCCGCGACGCGTCAGGCGATCAGGGTCGGTGCGACGAACCTCAGCCAGCCTTTCCTGCGCTGCCTGCTGGAAAGATGTCTCAGAGCCTGCCTTGGCTTCCTGTCGAGAAACCAGAACGCGGTTGTTGACATAGTCGCGGTCGACGTCGTCCATCTCCGGCTGCGGACTGAGCCAGAGCGTGGCGATCCCGTAGGTCAGGATTGCCCAGATTCCGACCAAGAGCGCGCTCGGCAGTGCGACGCCCAGCCATCGACCAATCAGATACGCCCAGCGCGGGACGGGCTTGACGAAGACATCGCCACCTCGCCGGCCTTCGAGATCTCCGGAGACGGCCGAGGCGGAGAGGAAGATCGTGATCGCTCCGAGAAGCAAGAAGCCCAGCAGTCCGCTGAACGTCAGGAACGTCTGAATCTTGTACCGAAGTGGCTGTTCGATCGTCGACTGTGCGAAGAACGGCTGACCGGCGAGGACGACGAAAAGGATCGCCAGCAACACCGCGACGGTCTTGTTGCGCAGCACCTCGTCCAGCCCGGCCCGTGCGATGGTGACGACGCTGGCGAGCGGCGTCTTGGTCAGTGCCTCGATCGCCAGAACGCGCCGCAAAACAGACAAGCCGACGGCGCTCAGCCACGTGCCGACGAAGATGACGGACAGCGCACCGGTCAGTCTCGCCAGAGCCCTGCCGTCGAACCAGTTGAACGGCGAGACGAAGCCGACTTCGTCCTTGACGCCCTGTGCGATGCCGCCGCCGATGACGACGATGGCTGCCGAGACGACCAGAGGCACGAGCCACACAAGAACGCGGCGCAGCGCATGACGCCACCGTGCCGGCTGCTTCGTCGAACCGATCGTGGCGTCGAAGGCGGTCACGACTTGCGGTCCTCCTTGGAAGTGTCGCCAGTCAATCCAGACAGCACGTCATCATCCACGTCGGCTGAGACCGGCGGCGGGGCGGGTGCTTCGGTTGCGGGCTCGTCGGGCTTCTTGTCGTCGAGGTCGAGCAGCACCGACTCGTCTGGCTGCTCGACGACCGGTTCGGCGGGTGCGACGGGCTCTGGCTCGATCGTCTCGGGTGGGCTTTCGGCCGACAACTGATCGAGCAGGGCTTCGCCTTCGCCCGTCGGCTCGGACAGGAAGCCGGCGACCTCGCCACCCACGGCCGCACCGGTGGTGGTCTCGCCGCCGCGTGTTGCTGCGTCGATGACGCCCATGAAGACGTCCTCGAGCTTGCGTTTGGGATGGCGAACCTCGGCGACCTCGCGACCGGTTTCACGCAGCATCGAACTGATCCGTTCGATCGTCGCGCCTTCTAATGGCTGGCCTTCGACCTCGAACGCCTGACGTTCGGCAACGCGGAGCAAATCGTCCGTCGTCCCCTCGGCCCGAATGCGGCCGCCGTACATGATGATCAGTCGGTCGCAGACGTCTTCGACCTCGCCGAGCAGGTGCGTGCAGAGGAGAATGGTCTTGCCGCGGTCGCGGAGGGTTTTGATGAGGTCTTTGATCTGCCGGGTGGCGATCGGGTCCATGCCGGTGGTCGGCTCGTCGAGGACGAGCAGGTCCGGGTCGTTGATGAGCGCCTGAGCGAGGCCGACACGTCGCTGCATGCCTTTGGAGTACTCGCCGACCGGGCGAAATCGAGCGGCAGTCAGGCCGACCATGTCAAGCAGGCTCTCGACGCGTCCCTTGCGCTCGTGCCCCGGAATCTTGAAGAGCCGGCCGTAGAAGTCGAGGGTCTCTTCGGCGTTGAGGAAGCGATAGAGGTTGCTCTCTTCGGGGAGGTAGCCGATGCGGCTCTTGAGGCTGACGTCGTCTGGCCGCTTGCCGAGCACGGCGATCTGGCCGTTGGTCGGATGGAGCAGGCCGAGGATCATCTTGATCGTCGTGGTCTTGCCGCTGCCGTTGGGCCCGAGCAGGCCGACCACTTCGCCACGTCGTGCTGAAAGGTCGACGTCCTGAACGGCTTTGACGCGTGGCCGCATCCAGAAATCGCGGAACGTTTTGCCAACGCCGCGCAACTCGAGCACGTTCTGTCCTGCCGTGCTCCGGCCGTTTTCGGCAGGAAGCGTCGTCGTGCTCGGTTCGGCTAGGGACACAGTCGATGCTCTTTCTTGATGGACAACGATGCTAGTCAGTGAGACTCATTCCCCGCTGATTCCGAGCCTTCGCCGCTCCGCGTCTCGCGCTCGCTCGGGGTCGGCTGGCACCTGAATGACAAGGCGCTCGGTCTCGGGCAGGTATTCCACGGTCGCCTCGTCGCGACCCAGGATGTCTCGGAGCGTCGACAGGACGAGCCTGGCCCGGACTCGATTCGGATCGTCGCGGAAGGCTGGCAACAGCTTCATCGTCCGCTCCTCCAGCGACTCTGCCTGCCTGCGCAGCGTGCTCGCTTCGGTCCGTGCTCGACGGACGGCTTCGAAAGCTGTTCCACTGATGACAGCGCTTGCGTTCGCCACCGATTCGGCTTCGAGCCTCTGGCTCAGCAGTTCGTCCTCAACGGAAGCGGCGAGCGTCGTGAGAACGAGCCCGACTTCTTCTCCGCCAAGGATGCGTTCGATCGCTTCCTCTGCTGCTGCGAGCAGTTCCTCGTTCTCCGCAGCGTCGGCGAAGTCATAAGCCTCGATGGCGAGCAGCAGGCCTTCGGCCGCGTCGCCGGCGGTTGTGGTCATGGTCGTTCGGCGGAACGCTTCACCGTTGCTGACGCTGGTCGCCGAGAACTGAAGGGCCGCGTTGAGGGCGTCGAAAGCCGCCCGGACGGACGGTGGAACGGTGGCTTCGGGTCGTGTGACGCTCGTGAGTTCGATGCCGACGTCGAGCTCGTCGAGCGTCTGCTGGGCAGCTGCGCGGATTGCGTCCTGCGTGTCGGTCTGGGTGACACCTTCAGCCGAACGATTCGCGCGGATCGCATCGATCGTTCGCGACGACGCGTCGGCGACGACAGCTTCCTCAACCGCGGTCCGGACGATCACGTCGGCGTTGGCGAAAAGGGCATTGAGCCGAGCCTCACCTTCCATTCGTTCCACCGCCGCGGGATCTTCCGGTCCGGCTCGCGTGAGAAAGGCGATAACCGAGTCGTCGGGCCTGACGCGATAGAGGACGTCGTACCGGGCGTAGATGATGTTGCGATCGCCCGTCAGCAGCAGTCCGAAGTTTGCATCCTGCTGACCAGGAACGGGCTCCTGCTCTGCCAGCGGTGCACCCGGATTCCGAGCCTGGAACACGAAAGAGCGATCGATCCGAAGCAAGCGATCGGTGGTGGGTACGCGTACGACTTCCCCCACCGGACTGGGCCAGCGAAAGTAAGGCCCGCTGCCGGGTGTAAGTGCCTCGCCGGCACCGGCACCCGTGATCTTGCCGAAGGACATGCGAACGGCAATCTCGTTCTGGTTCACGGTGAACACGCCCGTGAGGAAGAACGCGACCAGTAACAAGGCAAACAGCGCTCGCAGGACGACGAAGCTGATCTTGAGCGCGTCGCCAAGCCCCCGTTGTGGCGGAAGCGGCTGTGTTTCGTCGAAGGCATTGGTCACTCGGTGCCTCCGCTTGCTGAGTTGGACGGCTGACCCATCAGCGTGTTGAAGGGATACATGTCCCCAACCTTGATGTACCACCGATCCCGTCCGTTGATGGACCGTCGGACCGCGTCAAGCTCATCGAGCAGAAGGGCCAGGTCAGCCGCATCGCCTTCGAGCCGAGCAAGCGTTTCCGCTTCCATCTGTTCGCCACGACTTTGAATCGTCGACGCCTGCTGTCGAGCAAACGCGAGGATCGTTCGTGCGTCCTCGTTTGCGCGGGTGATCAGAGACTGTCCCTGCGTTTGGCCACGATCGCGAGCTCGCCGAGCCAACACTTCGCGCTCGGCCCGCATCCGATCGAAGACGCTCTGCGTCACCGCGGCGGGCAGTTGCAGCTTGGTGATTCCGACGGACTCGATCGTCAGTCCGTAGCCGCGATCGTCGAGGCCGGTCTGAACGAGTTCATGGATTCGGCCAGCGAGCTCGTCGAGTGTCTGACCTGATCCTTCAAGGTTGGCAAGCTCATCGAAGCGGTAGTCGCCGGCAAGGCCGTTGGCGGCGCGGACCCGCGTTCGGAGCTGACGGGTCGCGGCATCCATGCTGCCAAGCGACTTGTAGAAGGCCAGCGGGTCGTCGACGCGCCAGTTGAGCGTGATCCGGAGAATAATGCTCTGCTGGTCTGCAGTGGTTACCTGCTCGATGGCCGCCTCGAGCACTTGCACGCGCGTGTCGAACCGAGCAGCGATGCGCTGGATCGGCCAGGGGAGCTTGAAGTGCAGGCCGGCGTCGGGCTCGCCTCCTGGAGCGTTCTTGACCGAGTTTTCGTCCGCGCTGCCGAGGGTCGTGACGATGACCGACTCGTTGTAGCGCACGCTGTACGCCACCGCATATCCCGCAAGGACGGCCGCGAGCAGAATGGCGACAAGGATGTTCAGGAAGCGTTTCATCGCTGAAATGGAGTGCCTGTAGAGACCTAAAGACTTGCTAGGTGCGGCTAGTTGGCGTCGCCGCTCGGCGTGCCTCGAAGGCCGGCGAGGCCGAGATTCTGCTCGCCCTCAAAAATCAGGTGAATGGACGAGTCCGTCAGGAAAAACTCCTTGGGACGCTCTGCGTATGCCTCCGCCAGCGTGCGTAGCCGCAACCGGCGTGAGACCATCTCCCGCGCCTGAGAGAAGGCGTCTGCCAACGCCGTCGCGCGTGCCGTGCGACCTCGCGCACTTGCTTCGACCTCGTAACGACCGCCGCGGGCGATGACCAGCTCGTCTGCGGCCGTTCCGCCTGCTCCGCGGATGGCGACGGACACCTGCGCTTCACGCTCACCGAGATCCGATCCGGAGCTCGGTAACTCGTTGAGCATGGTCGCGATGCGCCTCGCGTCATCCGGAGTTCCAGCGGTTCGAGAAAGGATCGCCTCTGCCTGGACACGACCCTCCTCGGTCAAGCGAAGCTTGTCCTGCTCAGAAGCCACTGTCTCGTTAAAGGCGGCCGCAATCGACTGAGGCGGCCGAACGCTGTTCAGGCCGACGGACAGAATCTCAATGCCCAAGGGCTCCGCTTCGACAGCAGCCAGGAGTCGCTCTTCAATGGCTGCGGCGATGTCGACTCGACGTGCGCCGATGGCTTCGTCGACGTCGTACTGGGCCAGCTCCCTCGCAAGGGCTTGGCGGGCCATGACTTCGAGCCGGTAGATCGGATCCGCGTAGCCGGTGATGTAAGCTTCCAGGTTTTCCTCGTCGATACGCCAGTGCACCGTCACGTCGGCTGCCGCGAGGGAAGCGACCGGGGCTCTGGTCGCGCCTTGCGCTTCGGTCTGATTGGTTTGGACTTCGCTGGTCGCACCGAGGAGGAACAGGTCGCGGTCGCCGGTGTGCTGCGTTTCCCAAAGGAAGGAGGGATGATTGAAATCGTCCGTGTGCGTTCCGACGGTCAGCCGATTGGTCCGTGCAATGTCCTCGACAAACGCGCGACCGATGGGCCACGGCGGCTTGAAGTGGATGCCGGGCCCCAGCGGTTCTGCACCGAGGCGTCCGAACGTCGTCGTTACGGCCACCTGTTGCGGTCGCACGACGACGATGGTGCTCAGCAGGACGAGCAAACCGACGCCGACCAGTAGCAAGCCCGCTGCCGATCGCTTGAGCACGCCGGCAAACCAGCTCTGTGTGACCTCGAAGCCGAACTGGTAGCGGAACGCCTCGTTGAGCTGCCGTGCGACGCCGCCCGGGCTGACGACGAACTCGATGACGCGTGCGTTGAACGCAGGGCGGCGGTCGTCGAGTGTTTCGCCGGCTGCAACGGGGCGATACAGCTCGAGAATCAGATTGAGCAAGATCTCCAGGCCGACGAGCAGCGTGATGGCTGGGATCGCATAGGCGATCGGTGCCACCAGCCAATCAATGTCCAGTGATGCCTTGGCCGCCCCGGTTGCGGCAACGAGTGCGAACAGAAGGACGCCGCCCAGCAGGTACACCGCAGCGCCGCGGATGAGCGGCCGGTTGTTCGAGGTGCTGGTCCCAAGCAGGTAGAAACCAGCAACAAATCCAGCGAATGCGGCACCGCCCGCCAATCCGGCCAGCAACGCCGCATCCGGCAGGGTGACGCCCGTGAAGTCCTTGGCCAGTGTCGACCGCAGGCCCGTGAAGCCCAGAACGGCTGCACTCAGGCCGACGATCAACCCGGTGCCCGGCACGCCGAGTCGCAGGAACTTCTCCAAGCGTCTGCCAGCCGGGCGAGCGTCGATCTCGCTCTCGAAGATGGTCTTGGCCGCGTCGCCGTCACGACTGGCGGCTTCGAGCTCAAAGGCCTCAGCAGCTCGTGCTTTCCGGAGAATCGCGGCGATGAGCGTCGCGCCCCAGACCAACAGCCCCAGCACGACGAAGCCGATGACGCTGAGATCTGGTGCGAGTTGCTGGGCGGAAAGGAGGAAACTCGCCGCAACGAGCACGACCTGCGCTCCCAAGCCGACGAGTGCGGCATTCACCGCCGCGCTCTGGGCGGCGAGCGGCTCGGGGGATTCCCCAGAGGAGGAAGGAAGAGACGAAGCTGTCGATGTTGCGTTGGGTTTCGGCTCCGTCATGTTGATTGGCCGGTGGTTCGCCGTGCGTCCGACACGGTAGACGCTGCGAAGAGGTCATGGACGCTCCGTCATTGACGGTGCTTCGCGTGTCGTCGCCCCAAACGTCTTCGCAAAGGGTCGGCGTAGGCTTCACCCGCCACCATGTGGATTCAGCTCTACGCAGTCGCCCGCAACGCCATGGTGGAATCGGTACGCCAGCGGTTCTTTGCCGTGTGGCTGGGCCTGATCGGCTTTCTGCTGGTGATCAATCCGTTTCTCGCGGCGTACACGTTCAGCAACGACGACGCGCTCGCGAGCGACATGGGATTGTCGATGCTGCTGATCGGCGGGCTGGTCTTGGCGGCGTTCGTTGCCAGTGGCGTTATCGGCCGTGAAATTGAAAACAAGACGGCGCTCACCGTTGTCAGCAAGCCGCTCGCCAGGCCGGTCTTCGTCATCGGGAAGTACCTCGGCGTGCTGGCGTCGCTGGTCGTCGCGTGGTGGATCTGGACGCTGCTGCACCTGATGTCGCTGCGTCAGGGTGCATTCAGCACGGTCCGCGTTCCGTGGGATCGCCCCGTCATCGTCTTCGGCCTCGGCACGGTGTTGGCGGCGACGATGATCGCCATCTCGGCTAACTATTTTTTCCGCAAGCCGTTTACCGGTGCCTGGGCGCGGTGGTTGTCAGTCCTCCTGCCGCTCGGCGTCCTAGCAGCAGCACCGTTCAACCACGAATTCGCGACCGAGCCCAACGGCGAGCTGTTCGACCGTGGGCAATGGCTGGCGGTCTTTTTGATTCTCCAGGCGACGATGGTCTTCGCGGCCGTGGCCGTGGCGGCCAGCACCAGGCTCGGGCAGTCTGCGACGCTGGTCGTGATGCTCGTCGTCTTCTTCCTCGGCATTACCAGCGACTACGCCTTCGGACGAAGAGCCGCCGAAGCCGCAGAAGCGGGAGACGTCGCCGGGTGGGCCAAGATCGGCTACGCGGCTGCGCCCAACTTCCAGTTCCACTGGCTGGGCGACGCCATCTCGCAGGGCACGATCGACCAAGTCGGCTTCCGCTTCATTGCGCTCGTTTCGCTGTACACGCTCTGCCTCGTCATCGGCGTGCTCGGGCTGGCCGTCGCGCTGTTCCAAACCCGCAACGCCTCGTAATCCATGACTGCGATTGCCGCACCGAGTCTTCCTGAACGCCCCGCTCCGACCGTCGAGGTCGATGAGCCGACCGGTGGTATCGGCGCACGCCTTTTTCTGACGCTCGCGGGCGGAGTGCTGCTGCTCGTCGCGGCTGGGGCTTCGTGGTTCCTGCCTGGCGTGGGTGATGATGCTGTCAGTTGGCACGCCGCCGTCGTCGCCGCGATCGCCGCAATGTTGCTCGGCCTGCCGATCGTGGCCGACGCCTTTAAAGGCCTTCGAGATGGTCGCGTCCAGGTCAACAGCCTGGCAGCTCTGGCCATCGCTGCCGCGTTCGTTGATAACCTCTACCAGACCGCCGGCTGGATCGCCTTCTTCATGTCGCTCTCGACGCTGATCGAGAGCCGAACCGCGCTCGGTGCCCGCCGGACCATCGAGCGCCTGCTCCGCCTCACGCCCAGCAAGGCCCTCAAGATCGACGGCGAGAACGAGACCATCGTCGAAGCCAAAGACCTCCGGCCTGGCGACGTCGTCCGCGTCCGCCCCGGCGACAACCTGCCGGGTGACGGCGTCATCGTCAAAGGCGGCTCCAGCGTCGACCAGGCCAACATCACCGGTGAAAGCCTGCCCGTCGACGTCGATGAAGGCTCTGACGTGTACGGCGGCACGACCAACCTGACGGGCCTCATCGACGTCCGCATCACCAAGGCCGGCAGCGACACCACGCTCGGCCGCGTCCAGGAACTCGTTCTTGAGGCTGAGGGTTCCAAGACCCAGGCCCAAAGATTGGCCGACCTGTACGCCAGCTACCACACGCCGACGATGCTGATGCTCGCGGCCGTCGTCTGGTTCTTCACGCTCGACATCGAACGGTTCATCGCACTGCTCGTCGTCGCCACACCGGCCGGCATCATCCTCGCCACGCCGACCGCCATGGTCGCCGCACTCTCGGCCGCGGCACGGCTGGGCATCCTCGTCAAGAACGTGACGGTCCTGGAGGAAGCCCGCAACCTCTCGGCCGTCGTGCTCGACAAGACTGGCACGCTCACCACCGGCCGGCTCTCCGTCTCGCGGCTCGCTCCGGTCGAAGGTGTGGAGCCGGCGCAGCTGCTGTCGGCCGCGGTTTCGCTGGAGCAGAACTCGACGCACCCGGTCGCTCGGGCCGTCGTCGCCGTCGCGGAGAAGGCTCGCGTCAAGCCCGAGCCGGTCGACAACTTCGAGGAAAAAGGCGGCCTGGGCGTCGTCGGCACCGTCGCGGGCGAAGAAATCCGCGTCGGCCGCGAAGCCTTCTTGAAGGACGCCAACATCGCGTTCGACCTGCCCGAGGACAAGCGTCCGCCGGATCACGTCAGCGTCCTCTACGTCGCCCGCGCGGGCCGACTCCTCGGCTGGATTGGCCTGGAAGACAAAGTTCGCGACGACTCCGCTGCCGCGGTTGAACTGCTGAAGGAGCAGGGCGTTCGCCAGGTCGTGATGGTCACCGGCGACCGCTGGGGCGTGGCCCGCCGCGTCGCTACCGAGACCAAGTGCACCGACGTGCAGGCCGAAGTCCTGCCGGCCGACAAGCTCAAGGTCGTCGAGGGCCTCAAGCAGAAGGGCCACGTCGTCGCGGTCGTCGGCGACGGCGTGAACGACGCCCCGGCCCTTGCCGCGGGCGACCTTTCCGTCGCCATGGGCGCTGCCGGCAGCGACGTCGCGATCAGCAGCGCGTCCGTCGCGCTGATGAACAACCGCCTCGACCGGATCCCGTTCCTGCAACGCCTGGCCCGCAGCAGCGGCCGGGTGATCATCCAGGGCATCGGCATCAGCCTGGGCTTCATCATCATCTTCGGCACCCTTGCCGCCGCCGGGCTGATCAACCCCATCCTCGCCGCCGCGTTGCACGCCCTCTCGAGCGTCGTGGTCGTCTTCAACTCGGCTCGTCTTGTCCGGCAAGGCGAAGAGCTCGACGCGACCCCGATCGACGACGACACGTTCGAAGACCGCCTCCGCGAAACAATCACGCCTCAGCCGGTCGTGACGAGCTGATTCCGGCAACGACGGCGCTCGATCCCGGCTGAATCGATTTCAGATCGGCCTGTGGGTTCAGGTGGCGACAGCCAGTCGAGGTGACTGAGATCTCAATCGACTCCACGTCGAACGGCCGCGGTCAGAGACCCGCAGTCAGAGGGCTAGGTCACCGCGTGCCCAGCACTCTCGGCGTTATCAGCTAGTTTCGTTAAAGCGAGTCTTGCGACCCACCCGATTTAGGGGTAGTGTCCTACCCGCAGTACGCTGGAGCGAGGCGGCCGTCGGGGCGTCGCCAAGCTTGCGGCGCTGCAGGGTTTTTGACATTCCCCACCCCCCCCCGGCCGGTCCCTTGCTCACGCGAGGGGCCGGTCTTCGTTATTGCTTACTGAAACCCACGAAATGGGGGGTTGCCGATCGCGTGGGTGCCTGTAGCGTCTATGATATGGCATGTCACACGAAAGGAAGTTGTTCGTACGACGACCAGTCGTTCGTCCGGGTCATTGAGCAAGTCAGCGCTAACGGTCCAAGGCAATGCGCGGCCAACGAGCGTCTGTTCGTTGTCTGCAACTATGACGCCCCGGGACGCTGGAAGGCGACGCTTGCCCCGGGCGAAGAAGTGATCGTGGAAACGGATGGGAACCCAGGGACGCTGGGAAATTGGACGATTCAGAAGGTCGGTTTTCCGGTACCGATCATCGGGTGTGCCGACCTGCCCACGAAGAACGAAGGCGGCACGGTCACGAACACGTGCACCGCATACAAGTTCCAGTCACTCTCGACCTACAGCGACGGATCCACCGTCTTCAGTCTTCAGCAGGTCGACTTGTTGAACAATGGGTCGTGTTAGCCCATTTCGATCCCGTCATTTCGCGTCGGGTGGACGGGGAACCAGGCGGTGCAGGTCGATCTCCTGCATCGTCTCCTGAGTCAGGCTTTCCGTTGGGCCCAGGTCTTTGAATGCAATAGCCGTGGTCTTCTCGTCTGTGGTACGAACCAGCACAACGTCAGCCACCTTCGCGTTGACGAAGCCGACACGTTGGAAGCGATTCAATCGCCCACCGACGCGAGTCTCGAACACTCCCTCTCCTTGAAGGCGGTAAGTCCGCCCGGCAAAAACACGCTCGATGGGGGTCCAGTCACGTTTTTCGAGAATGACAGTGGTGTCAGGTGCGAACTGGATCGGGAATCCCTCCGCGTCAAAGTCGATTGCCCCACGTTGATTGCCTCGTTCCCAACGGATGTCGCGTTCGGGGTCTTCAGCGGCTGCTGTTCCTACACCAGTAAGAAACATCAGGCTACCGAATAGCAGCACCGCTGCAGCACCGCCGGCTGCACCAGCACGACGCAAGGTCGTTGCGGACCGAAGCCGTGAGAACGCAGATCCCTCCAGCCGTTCGGCAACGAGGACCTTCACGTCCAGCTGATCCACAGCCCGGCGCGATTGTGCTGGAGGGACACTCCGGGTAGTCGGTTCGATTTCTTCTTGGATATACAGCGCCATCAGCTCCCCACGGCTGCTCACCATGTGAGCGCGGTACAGATCTTTCACATGGCCGTGAACCGTGTGGTAGCTGAGTTCCAAGTGAGCAGTAACCTCCTTCTCACTGTCGCCCAGGAGGAGACGTTAAAGAACTTCCTGCTGGCGAGATGTGATCGTTCCCGGCTTGGGAATCCTACCGCGGCACGGTCTGGACCCGAGTTCTCCCGCGGTGAGGTCGCTCATGAGTATCTGGATACCACGTGTGCTAGTTTTTCGCAAGCGCGTCAGCGGACTCAGGTCAGCGGCGTGGGAACTTGATTTTGAGCATCCAACGCCGGAATTCGGAATCATGGATCCCTTCGGAGTCGGGCTTGCCGCGTTGAAAAGCGGCAACACTACCGTCAGTCCGGGCGACGTTGCACCGGTTGCCATATCGGAAACGGGCCGGCATCCAGTTGCCCGGCTCGGTCACAAATGACAGTGGAACGCCGAAGTCTCGGTCGTTCGGAGCATCAGCTTCGTCGCCGAAGACGCGGATAGACGCGTCAGCGCGTAGCAGGGGGTCGTTGGCTACCGGGTCCGGTCGGGTCCGGTCGCGGTACCGGGCAAAAGGAGTGTCGCGTTTGGTGTAGAAACCGAAGGCTAGTCCGTCGTCAACTCCCGAGAAACCGACTGTCGCCGGCACTCCTGCTGGTGAAACGCCCGGACCAGCCGGACTTGAAGCAGAGGAGTAGGCAGCGCTGGTCCAGAAAAGGGCGGTGTCCGGGTACAGCCGCGGGAGCTTAGCTGGAGCGGCCTCTGCCTCACGGTGATTCGTATTTCTGACGGCGAACAGCAGCGGAGCTGGCATCGCGATCGGATTTGCTCCGTAGGCCGGTGTTGCAGAGATCGGCACACCCGGTGCACGCCAGGGGATGGGAGCCTCCGCATCGCCACCGTCCGACCACCGTGCGAGTGTGTCGGCCCACGTTTCAACTTGCTCGACTGCGAGCAGGTCGGTGGTCGCCTGCGCATTCCCGTCGTACGCGAGCAGGCCAAATGGCAACGAAGCATCTTGCTCGTGGGCGTAGCCGAGACTTGCCGCCGCGATAGATCTGAGATTGGCGGCATCAACCGTGCCACGCGCTGCGTCAACTGAGCGGGACAAGGTCGGAAGCAGCAGGCCAATCAGTAACGCGACGATGCCGATCACGACAAGCAGCTCGATGAGTGTGAACGCACCGATCCGAGAGCAGCCGTGACAAATCGCACTGGTCCGTCGTTGCGGGCTCATCGGATCAACCTAGCCTCCTCGACGGCATAGAGCCAAGCAGGCAACGCCGGTCAAGATCAATCCCGTGCCAGGTTCCGGAATGTGCCCGAAGTTTAACTGCCCGATGCCGTCAACCGTCCCGTTGTAGGGACCGAAGTCGAAACTCGTTACGCCGGCTTGAACGAAGACGTACGGACGGTCCGGATCGAGGGCAACCGCCACGTTCGTCGGGTCGAACGTGCCGCCGCCGACGCCCTCGTACGCGATCAGGTTCGAATCCGGGGCTTCGGGATCAAAGACGTCAGCGTAGATCAATATTGCCCCGTCCCAGAAGACCCCATCATCGAGCAGAAAGGTCTCGGTCGTGAACGTGTATGTTCCGCTCGCAGAGACTTCGAACGGGATCGCATCGAATCCCACTCCCTGGTTGCTTGGGCCGAGGTCAAAGCCGTCGACAAAGGGTCGATCGAAGGTCTGACCGAGAGGGAGCACCTCCCCGTCAAACAGGACAACTGCTTGGACGGCTGGGGCCAGAGTCAGCGACACGACAAACGTTGCAACGGCGAGGCTTTTCATTTTGGGGTTTGGGCACGAAGAGAGCGGTGAAGCCGCTCCAGAGGGCGTCTGTGAGCCGCTTGCTTCATTGATTCAGCCCCACACAATCCCCAGCGTGCTGCGTTGAGATCGTAATGCGATGCAGAATCATGCGGAACGGTGTTTCCAGTTTCACAGCCAGTTTTTGCGGAAACGGTTTGCGTTGTGGCGTTTGAGCGCTTGCTGCTGACCATGCCCGGCGAGCACGGACCTGTCGACGGATTGGAAGGAGGACAGAGCTCAAGCGCCTTGCGGAGTGACAGGAAGTTGGCAGACTGTCGCCTGCTGCTGAGGCGGAGGATGGCGGCCGGGGTTTGTGCGATCTGCGGGAGACAGGCTCTCGTCACACACCGGCCATGCCAAACATGTTCCGCCGGCGGCGTGACAGCCATGCGTACCAACCGACTGTCGTACCCCGTTGTCCGAGCTGCAATCGAAACGCTCGAGCCACGTCGTTTGCTCGCTTCGCTGTCTGATCTGGCGGGCCTCGATGCCTTGCAGTTGCCGGCAACGCCAGGCTTCGGTGATGAGGCTCCGCTGGTCAACAACGCCGCCGTCGCAGAAGACGCGCCGGCGGCAGACCCGCGGGCCGACCTGTTCTGGCTGGCCAATCACCTGCCGGCTGACGAGCTTCAGGCGTTCGAGCGTGTCGACACCAATCTGCTTGCGCTCTACTCGCGTCAGCTGAGGGCACCGGCCTCGTTCAGCGGAGCGGAGGAGTCGCTAGGCAACACGCGGGTCTCAGATGCCTTCATCTTCGATAGCGGCATGCCGATGGTCAGCGTCTCTGCAGACGACATCGCCGGGGTCGAGGCGCTCGCGGCTGAGTTGGTCGACGCGGGGCTGCGTCTTGTCGAGACTGCTGCGACCGACGGCTACGCGACAGTCGACGCCTACCTGCCGATCGGAGCGCTGTCGCGTGTCGTCGGGCTCGACTCGGTCCGGTCGATCACCATGCAGGCCAAACCTGTCACGTGGGCATCGCAGTCCGATGGCCCGAGCGTCAATCCGAGGACGGGCTCTGTCGACAGCGAGTGGGACCTGCTCAGCGGTGCCGAACAGCTTCGCCGAGTTCGTCCGGCACTCGACGGCAACATCATCGACTTCGGCGTGATGAGCGACAGCATCAACCGCGTCGGCGGAGGCGTCGCGGCGAGCGTGGCGACGGGCGATCTGCCCACGGGCATTGTCGTCCTCGACGACTACACGGCCAGCGATGCCAGCGACGAAGGCCGAGCGATGGCCGAGCTGATGTATGACATCGCACCGGCCAGCGACTTCATCTACCACACCGCCTTCGAGGGTCTCAACAGCTTTGCCCAGGGCATCGACGACCTTCGCGTCGCGGGTGCCGACGTCATCGTCGATGACATTGGCTACGCGCAGGACCCGGCCTTCCAAGACGGCGTCGTCACGCAGGCCGTCGACAACGTTTACCTCAACCACGACGTTCTCTACTTCTCGTCGGCGGGCAACGCCAACGGAGAGACGTATTTCGGAACCTGGTCCGACAGCGACGGCGACGACTTCCACGCCTTCAACGGTGGCAGCGACGAGCAGCTCAACTTCAACCTCGCTCCGGGCCAGCAAATCCGAAGCTACCTGCAGTGGGATGACGCGTGGGGCTCTGCGGATCGGGACTTCGATTTCTTCCTTTACGACTCCAACGACAACATCGTCGCCAGCAGCACGACCAACAACAACGGCGTCTTCGGCATCGGCCGGACCGACCCGTACGAGTTCCTGAGCTACACTAATCCGTCGTCCACGCAGACGCGCAACTACTACCTCGCGATCAGCTACAGCGATGGCGACAGTCCGAACGGCACGCGCTTCTTCCTCGGAACGTTCGACATCAACCCCGGCAACACCGCCGACAACGACTGGGGCGGCCCGGCGGTCTACGGGCACTCCAACGCACGGTTCGGCTTCGGTGTCGGTGCGTCGCCGTGGTTCAACCCGACCACGATCGAGCCGTTCAGCAGCACCGGCGGCATCCCGGTCACGCGGAGCGACAGCGGCGTGTCCATTACGCCGCAGTTCCGTCAAAACCCGGCCTTCGTTGCGGCAGACGGTGTGAGCAACACGTTCTTCGGCAACAGCAACAACTTCTTCGGCACCAGCGCCGCAGCGCCCAACGCCGCCGCCGTTGCGGGCTTGCTCCAGGAAGCCAATGGCGGCGCTCGTTCACTCACCTGGACCGAGACGCGTGACCTCTTCCGCGACTCGGCTGTCGACCTGGGCGCGAGCGGCTATGACGACGTCTGGGGCTGGGGCCGCATCGATGCCCTCCACGCCGGCATCCTCGCTGACGGTCCGTTCAGCAACGAGAACTACATCGAGCTCAACCAGTTCGGCGACGGCACGTTCCGGGCCGACTTGATCAGCAACACCGACCTCGACCGCGTCTTCTACGCGTTCGACAACGCAGGCTTCGCCACGACGACCGTTGATGCGCCCGTCTATGACGTTGCGATGCAGGTCTTCCAGACCAGCAACGAGAGTCTCATCGGCCTCGACAGTGAA
>JBCDKH010000070.1 GCA_038746835.1 Planctomycetota bacterium
CAGGAAGTTTGCTTTTGTGCCCTTCAAGGGTTTGCATCGCGGCTGCTGCCGGTACACTGTCGTTGCCGCGGACGGATCCGCGGGTCGGTCGCACGTCGCCGGGATGACGCGTCGCACGATCGGCACTGCCGCCGGGACCCTCTGTGGTCGCGGGCAACGTTTCTCGGTGTCGCCGCCCGGAGTGGGCAGCATCGCACCGTCCCAACGGAATGGGAGCCACCATGCCGTCGACCCTCTCCGCCCCCGCGTCTCAGGCTTCTGAGGACGTTGCCGACAAACCCGCACCCCGCGGCCGAGCCCGCCGAGCGCCCGTCGATCCTGATCGACCCGCACGCGATGAACGTGGCCGCGCGCGAAACCTCCGCGCCATTCCCACGGCCGAGCAAAAACGCCTCGCCGAGGAACTCATGCCGCTGGCCGACACGCTGGCCAAGGGCATCAACGTCCGCACCGATCGCACCGACCTGGTCGGCGTGTGGATCGACTACAAGAACAACGGCACCGAAGCCTGCCGGAACATCCTGATGGAGGCCTACCTCCACCTAGTCCGCTTCAACGCCGACC
Organism: Planctomycetota bacterium; assembly: GCA_038746835.1. Lineage (NCBI taxonomy): Bacteria > Pseudomonadati > Planctomycetota > Planctomycetota bacterium. The sequence goes on from JBCDKH010000070.1 coordinate 565, forward strand.
GCGTCTACGCCAAGCTCCCCAACGAGGTCGACATCGAAGACCTCATCAGCGTCGGCATCTTCGGCCTGATGGACGCGATCGACCTGTTCGACTTCGAACGCAACATCAAGTTCGAAACCTACTGCGCCCGCCGCATTCAGGGGGCGATGCTCGACGAGCTGCGCAGCATGGACTGGGTCCCGCGCCTCGTCCGCAGCCGCGCGCACAAGCTCGACACCGCGCAGAAGGCCCTCGAGGTTCAGCTCGGCCGACAAGCCACCGCCGAAGAGCTCGCCGCCGAGCTTGAGGTGGACATGGAGGAGTTCGAGAAGATCTTCAAGGACGCCCAGGCCACGGGCCTGGTCAGCTTGAACCGCAAGTGGTACGAGACGGACTCCAACAAGGACGTCCGCGAGGTCGACGTTCTGGAGGACCGCCGCACCAGCGACCCGGTCCGCGAGATGCAGCGCAAGGACCTGAAGCAGCTCATGGATAAGGGCCTCAGCCGGGCCGAGCGACTGATCGTCACGCTCTACTACTTCGAAGAGATGACGATGAAGGAGATCGGCGCGACGCTCGATCTCTCCGAATCGCGCGTGAGCCAGATGCACTCGTCCATCATCGCCCGCCTCCGCGACCAGATGGCAGAGAAGCAGAACGAACTCGCCTCGGCTGCCATCGCTTGAGGTCGTCAAGTGGTCGTCTATGCAACGTCGGCTGCAGCCTCCCCGACATCATTTCCCAAAGCCGGTCGTTGATTCGTCGTCTACTGCGAAAAGGGACCGCAGCACTCTTGGTCCGCCGACCACGAAAGAGCCGGGTGTCGTCCCACCGCTGGTCGTGGTGTCGGCGATGATCGGTACTTTGCTGTAAAGGTCGGAGATTTCCGACGAAGACAGTGCGCGGTCGAAGAGGCGTAAGTCGTCGATGCTGCCGTCGAAGTGGCGTGTGCTACTTGTCGGCTTCCCGAGCTTCATGCCGCCCTCGAAGCCGAACAGGTTGCCGTTGTGTTGCTTTGCGGCCCGCAGCACGCCATCGACGTAGAGGCGCACCTGACCCGACGCGGCCCAGGTGGCAGCGACGTGGTGCCATTGGCCGTCGGTGACGTCGCCATCGTCGTCGCTGCCAGCGAGCTTGCGGTCACCAAGGCCACTGCCTTCGAGGAAGAAGCCGATGTCGTCGCCGTCGGTGTGCAAGTGCATTTCCTTTTGCCCCCCGAAACCGTTGCCGCCGGTCTCGGTCGCGTGCAGGATCATGCCGATCGACGATTGCTGCGTCTTGACCCAAAGCGAGACCGAACCCTCAGCCGACGACATCTGCTCGACGATCTCGCTCGGCAAGTCGACAGCCTCGCCGCTTGTGAAGGCGGCGGCGTGAACGAACTTGCCCGCCGCGTAGCCGTTGTTGCCGACGGCGTCCGGTGCGGTGGATGATGTCAGGTTGCCGTCAAACGGGTAATGGGCCAGCTCCGCAGAAGCCGCGGGAAGGTCGTCGAGGTCGTAGCTGACGTAGAGCGGTATGAGCCATTCGTTGAGCCGGCCTTGGCGGTCGGGCAGGTCGCTGTGAAGGACCGTGCTGGTGTTGCCGTTCTGATTGTCGACAAGGACGGTTTCGAAGCCGAGGAAGTTGCCGCTGTTGGGGCCGTTGCTGTTGAGGATGACGGAGAGGTTCCCGTCGTTGCTAGTGACGACGATGTCCTGGCTCGCCCCATCGTCGAAAGTGGATTGGCCGAACTGGTTGGCGGTGCCACCGAGCACCTCGAGGGCTCCACCGGCCTCGACGTCGAAGTTGATCGTGCCGCCTTCAACCTTGTAGCCCAGCACCCACATGACCCCACCATCACCGACGAGAAAGTTGGCACCGCCCTTGTATTCCGTGTTGATGAAACGTGCGTAGACGTTCTGGTCCACCGCCCGCGACGCCTCGGTCTTGCCGTAGGCGTTGACGTTGTTGACGAAGAGATCGCCGCGTTGCGGCGCGTCGTCGGTGTTGCTGTAGAGATTGGTCGAGCGAATCGTGTCGAGCACGAGCGTCCTTGGCTCTGCGTGGTCGACCATGCGCGCGTTGACAACCGAGTAGAAGTCGTCGATGACGAGCGGCGTTGCCTCGTTCTGGGCGACCTTGAAGTACGAGCCGCCCGGCCTTCCCGACAGACTCGTGAACATGCCGTGCACGCGATCGACATGCGCCGGGATGTCGATAGTCGACGTGATGCGGTACTGGGCAGATGGGAAAAAGACGATGCGCGTGGCGGGATCGCTGAACGCCGCTTGCACAGCAGCGGTGTCGTCGGTCACGCCATCGCCGACTGCGCCGAAGTCGTTCGGACTGGACCACTGGCTCATGACGCTGGTCCAGAGTTTCTGTGGCGTCGCCTTCACCGGCAGATGCATTGAGCGGACGCGCTGATCCGCATCGAAGCCGATCGAGGCATCGGACACGTATTCGTCGATGAACGTGCCTTCGACGGCGACCACACCATCCTTCTCCACGGCCGACGCGTAGCCATCGACGCGGACGTCACGAGCGAAGAGGTGGCCCACTTCGATCCCGCTGCTAGGCCCGCCGCGATCCTGGAACGCGACGGGTTCTGCCTCGCGGTCCGTGCCGGTGTCGTCCAGACGGATGGCGGGGACATCGCTCGCGCCGCCGACGAGCTTCGAGTCGATCAGCACGACGTGCGCGCCGCCGTCGGTGAGGTCGAGGGCAGGAACGCTGTTGTCGCTGTACAGATTTCGGATACTCGGTGTGGAGTTGACCACACGGATGCCGACGTCGTTCTGGTTGCGGAGCGTGATGTTCTCGATCGCCGGATCGGCGAAGTGGTATGGGTGCATCAGAACGCCGCGATCAAAGCCGTCGATCGTGACGTCGTGGAAGTAGCCGCTGGCGATTCCGATCGGCAGGTGCAAGCCGATCTCGCCCTGGCCATCGCCCGAGATGATGGAGACGTCGTGAATCTCGGCGTTGTTGGCACCGAAGAAGTCGACGCCCACCGCTCCCGGATTGTCGTCGCCGACGTCGACGGTGAGGTGTCGAAGGACGTTCTGCGCCGGCCAGTTATTCAGACCACGGGCATCAGGGTCGTCGCCCGTTCGCTGGGAGAAGTCGATAACGGCCTTGCGCGTGCTCGCACCGAACCCAGCTTGGTCGTCTTTGAGGCGGATGATGCTGCCGTCACGGCTTTGCCCGATGATCCGCATCTGGACCCAGAAGTCGTATGGCGCGCCGGAGTACTCGATGGTGTCCTCGACGTGGAACACGCCCTCGGGCACGTAGAGCACGTACGACGTGTCCGGGCTTCGCGTCGGACTGTTCTCGGTGCCCGCGTCTGCAACTTGCTGCGCCTTGATGAAGTCGAGGGCGGCGACGAAGGCACGAGAGTCGTCGTCGTGGCTGTCGTTCGGCGTCGCATCCGGGCCGTCTATGGCGTCGATCTGACTCAGCTTGGTGACGTCGATCAACCGGGCCGAGGGATCGACGTGCATGAAAGCAGTCGCTGGGAAGACGGCGTTAATGCCAGGGATCGTGTCGCCGCTGAGCAAACGCCGCGGTTCCACCGCCTCGACGACTGCAGGTGGTGCGTCAGCTGGGGGCATCGGAGCATCCATGATGTTCGGGTTGGATCGGAGCCGATCAGGGTTGCGCGTCCAACAGTCGCCACCGAACGGCTGCCGACAACGTGTCATCGCCCCAGAACGGGCGGAGCGACAGCCCGCTGGTTTGCACGATCGCTTGCTGATGCCCGAAGTGGAGGCTCGGCTGATCCTCTCCGTGCAGAGCAAAGGTCACGCCGATGTCCGAGCCTGCAACGGGTGGGGCGTCGAGGCCAAGGACTGACCATGGGATCGACATGCGAAAGTGTGTTTTGCCGTCTTCGTGCTGCACGTCATGCGTCGCGGACGTGACCGGCCCGGGACGATGCTGACCGAGTGGCTGACGCGGGAAGAAGTGGATCCGTGGCGTGTTCGCGTCACCGGCTCGCCACAGCTCACTTTGACCGTCCTGCGTCGGATACAGGCACAGCTCGATGTCCGTATCCGGCACACCGACGTAGTTCGGGGGCAGGACGGCCGGATAGGCCAGATCGTGCGTGGCGATGTGACGATCGCTCGCCACATCGAGGTCGATGCCAACCTGCAACACATCACCGACCCAAGCCAGTGTGTGCCGTGGATCGCGGCGATACACGTAGCTCGCGCGAGACCAGTCGATCGATTCGCCGCGGCCAACCTTCTGCTCGAACTCGGCGTATCGGTCGAGCACGTCGCTGCTACCGCTTCCATGGAAGTAGTCTTCGTCGTCGCGCTCGCTCAACCGCGGCCGACGGTCCAGCGACTCGTCGTCGACGGCCGCGTGGACGTGCAGGTGATCCTCGTCCCACGCCATCTTGAGCCAGCCGCGGCGAAGCGCCTCCTCGCCGTCACGCTGCTCCGTCTCGAGGAAGGGCAGCCACGCGGCGTCCATCGATGTGATGACGCCTGCGCGCTCCGGCATCTCGACGACGTCGATGCGGAAGGCGTCCCGGGTCGGGTCGTCACCACGTGCCGCGCGGGCAATCAGCGTCGGTTGCACGAGCTCCTCGCGCACGCCTCGGCCCGCGTCGGATTCGAACACCACCCGCACGGGCACCGACTCGCCCGCAAAGTCGGGCATCGGCACGTCGATGCGACCCGAATGCCCCGCGTCGATGTGGATCGAGGGCTCTTCCAGCAGCACTTCGCCGTCGGTCACCCGCACGACGGTGACGCTGCCTGCGACAGGGCGGTTGAGCACGTTGTGGATCTCCACCGGCAGCCACCACCCGTCGTCTCTGGGCGTCACCGTCAGTGGCGTGAGTTGCACGGGCGTCATCCCTTCGATCGTCGCCTCACGCACCGCCTTGATGACTGCGTCGGCCCCGCGCGACGACTTCAGGAACGTCGCTTCGTAGCTCAGCGGAAGCTCCACCTCGCCATCAGAAGCCACCACGTTCCCGACGATGTCGCGCACTTCGAGACCGTCAGCGGCGAGACGCAAGGTGCCATCCGGTGCCGAAAAGCCGATGGCCTGCTGCCACATCAGGTCTTTGTCGTTGGCTGTGCGGTAAGGAAAAAGCTTGCCCACGAGCACGAAGACGGCGTCATCGTCCTCGCCGAACTGGTAGAGAAACGGCAGGTGATCGTGAAAGACGATCCGCTTGAACGAGCGGTCGGCGACGATCGCGTTCCAGGCGGCGGTCGCGGCAGTCGGTGCGCGAGGCGCGAGCAACTCATCTTGCGTGCTCCCGTGGTTCACCATCAGCTTGTGCCCGTCCCAGGGCGACGTGAACGCCGCGCCGAACGAGAGCTTCTGGAAATGGGCCTGGTGATTCAGCGCCTCGCTTGTGGCACCCCAGTCTTCGGTGTAGCCGAACGGAATGCCAAGCTTCTCGGACAACATTCCGTTGTAGCCATTCTGAAGCGTTGTGTAGTGGTCGGTGAGATAGTCGAACACCCGCACCGCCGACGTGTCGCCATCCGAGAGGAACTTGTCTTCCGTGTTCATGGTCGAACCTGAACCCAGGACGTGGATCGTCGGGTCGACGCTGTCGACCGCCCGCTCGGTCGCGAGGCACAGCTCCCGATAGCGGAGCATGTCGGCGTTGTACATGGAGATGCTCCCGCCTTCCCACGGCTCGTTCCAGACCTCCACGCCCCACAGACCACCCGGCCCGCCGGGGTGGCGGTAGCGACGAACCATCTCGGCGATGAAGGCTTCGTACTCCGCGTCGAAGTCGGGGTGGGCCACCGAATCGGGCTTCTTCGCGCTTCGTGCCGACGGCGTCGGCGTGCCGAATGGGAGCGTCCAGTGCGGGTGGACGTACGTCGTGACGACGACGTCGATGCCCGCTCGCTTGTACGCCTCGAACGCACGGTCATACTTGTCCCAATCGCGCTGGCCTTGACGACGCTCGACGTCGACCCAGCGGATGCCGAGGCGAACGAAGCGAATCCCGAGGCGGCGAAAGATCTCGACGTGCTCGTCAACGCGATCCGGGTTCAGCGTCCGCGGGTGGCCAAGGAAGCTGGCCATCGCCATCCCGTGGGGCACATCGCCTGCCGGTGCGGTCGGCTCCACCACGTGGGCGATCGACGACAGCCATCGACGTGAGCCGTCGGCTCGTTCGATCGCCAAGACGTACACGCCAAACGTCTCGGGAAGATCAACGAATCCTTCGAAAACGCCGTCGCCGGTCGCCTCGAATCGCGAGAGCGGCGTCGAGCGCTCTTCGACTGTTCGCAGCCGGTAGAGGCGGACGGGTCGGCTGACGTGCGGGTGGCCCGTCTCGTCAGGCATGCCGGCGCGACTGTGGACGGGAATGGCAACGAGCCTGGCACCCGACTGCGACGCGTCGTCCAGCCCGCGCAGCTTCACGCCTGCCGATTCATGGCTGAAGAAAAGCCCGCCCGGCACGGAGAAACCGGCAATCGCCACGTCTTCCTCGATGCCGTCGATGTCGAGCCGGTTGAAGTTGTCTTCGACACGCCAATCGAGGAACAGCGCGCCGCCGACCTGTGAAGTCAGCAAAACAACGAACGTGAGAGTGGCCAGCGTCAGACGATGCAGCAGAGTCATGGTGTTTGGTGCGCCGCTCGCGTGGTCAGGTACTCACTTCAGCGGCTGTGGGTCGTTTTCGGGCAGGACGAGCGTCGGCTCGATCAGCTTCGAGCCCGCCTCCGGGTCGAGCACGACCAACGCAAGCTGCTGGCCCTGCTCATGGTTGTTTTTCTCCACCGTGATTGCCGGCGGCCGTTGGCCCCAGCCGAGTCGCACAAGCGAACGCCACGTGTTGTCGTAACCCGCTAGCAGCGGCCGTTGCTCGGTGGGGACGCCCAATTCCGCCAGTGCCTGGTCGAGCACCATGGCCGCGTAGTCCGAGCTGCAAACGAAGGCATCAGGCAGCGTCCCGCCCCGCACCATCTTGAAGATCGCGCCGATCAATAGGCGAACGCCAGACTCGTAAGGCCGCCGATCCCCATCAACCATCGGCCTGGTCGGAAAGGCGAATGCGTCGATCGCCGGAGGCAGCTCAAGACCGAGCCCGGTAGCACGTTCACTCACGCCTGCGTCTCGCCGGTGGCACCAGGCCCGCACGTCGTACGTCGTGTGTGTCCAAAGCCGCTGAACCGACCGGCAGCCGCGACGCGCCAGCTCGTCCACGATCATCCTGCCGCCGGCCTCATGGTCGGGACAGACCGTGACGCACGCGTCCGGCACGCCTTCCGTCAAGGACGTGACGACACGGACACCCACGCTCAATGCGTCGCGCACTAGCTTGTCGACGAATGGCGGCGTTGGCGCGTTGGGCGTCAGGACAAGCCCGCGCGGCCTCGACGCCGCCAGCTCCGTTGCCGAGAGCTCGTCCATCGCCGAGAGCGGCATGCACAGCGAGTTCACGTTCCGATCACGCAGCACCCGCTGCAGCATGAGATCGGCGTCGATGAGGAAGCCGCTGTCGAGCAAGTGAGACTCGCGGTACACATCTCGCGAGCACAGGTGCACGATCGATCGCGCGATCAGCCGGTTCGCGTTGCCGGGCTCTGTCGCCGCTGCCGACGCCGACAAAGGCACGGGCGTTGTCGATCGCGCGACGCCAGCAACGCGACGGCTGGAGTACTTGGCTCCTTCGAGGGTGCCATCGCGCTCCAGGTCACCAAGAGCACGACGCACGGAGTGCCGCGACACGCCCAGGTGCCTGGCGATGTGTGATTGCGACGGCAAGCGGTCGCCCGTGAGCCAGTCGCCAGAGGCAATCTGCCGGCGGACGTGTAGCTTCACGCGTCGCTCGCCGTCCGCTGGCGACGCCTGCGCATCAGACGCAGATGGTTTGGTCCCTGACGCTGGCACTCAGCGCAGCCTACCGGAAACCCGCCGAAACGCAATCCAAAATCACACATCCTCACCAATCAGAACCAAAATTGACGGCGACTGACGTGTTGCCAGAGCCGCTTTCATGCACTTGCATCCCGATCGTCGCTGTCGCACAGTGCGCAAATGCGCGCCAATCCACATGTCCTGAAGATTTGCGCTGATCAGCTCTCACCGCACGTCCTTGGCTACGCCGGCGATCCGCACGCCCGGACGCCGAACCTCGACGCCCTCGCCGCGGCGGGCACGCGCTTTGACAACCACTACGCGGCGTGCCCGATCTGTATCCCGGGTCGTCTGAGCATGCTGACCGGCCGCATGCCGACGGATCTGGGCACGCCCCATTTCGAAGACACGCTGCCGGCCGGGACGCACACGTACCCGCTCCATTTTGCCCAGCGCGGCTACCAGACGACCTGCGTCGGCAAGATGCACTTCCACGGCCAGGAGCAGATGCACGGCTGGATGTACCGCCCGTTCGGCGACATGCAGATGCTCGGGCATCAGCACCTCGACAGCTACGAGGTTGCGCGCGACGTCACCGGCGGGAATCCGCACCGGCCGATCCGATACGAAGCGGCGGGCGGGTACAACGCCTGGATGCTCCAGAACGCCGGCCCGGGCGACACTGGCAATATTCGCCTGGACCGGTCCGTCACACGCGAGTCGATCGAGAACCTGATCGACTATTTCACGCCGTCCTTCATTGATGAGGTCTACCAGGGCGATCGGCCGCTGCTGTTCGAGACGAGCTACAAAACACCGCATTGCCCGTTCGTCTGCCCGCCGGACTTGTTCGAGTACTATATGGACGTCCTGCCGCCGCCGACACATTCGGACTTGCCCGACGACTTGCCGACGTTCCTCCAGAACAAGGCCGCCAACGACGTGCCGGACCACATCACGCCCGAACACATCCGACGCGCCCGCGCGGCGTACTGGGGTCTGGTCGAATGGCTGGATGGGCAGGTCGGACAGGTGCTCGCGTGCCTCGACGAGCTGGGCCTGCGCGACCAGTTCATCATCCAGTTCACCGCCGACCACGGCGAGATGGCAGGCGAGCACGGCCTGTGGCAGAAGCACATCTTCTACGAGCAGAGTGTCCGCATCCCGATGATCCTGCAGGGGCCTGGAATCCCGGAAAATCACGTGGTTCGATCGAACACGTCGCACCTCGACCTCTTCCCGACGCTGTGCGATCTTGCCGGTTTGGACGGGCCGGACCTGGGGGAGGTGGGGGACGAGCCGTGGTCGGGGCGGTCACTGGTGCCGCTGCTGAGTGACGACGGCGATGCACAGCGGCTGGTGCTGAGCGAGTTCCGCGCACCCGCCGGCAACGGCCGGGCCGAGGGTCTGCCGGAGGGCGTCTGGATCGTCATGGCCAAGCAGGGGCCGCTCAAGCTGATCGACTACGGCAACGGCGAGCGACGCGGCTTCGACCTCACGCAAGAGCCCGACGAACGACATGCCACCACGATCAACGATCGCTTCGCGTCCCTCGAAGCGGCCATCACGCGCTACCGCGAGCAGCCGCGCCGCAACGACGCAACGTCATCAGACTCCAACTCCGTTCAGTGAACATCGTCTACCTCCACTCTCACGACACCGGGCGTTTCATCCAGCCCTACGGCTACGACGTCCCGACCCCGGCGCTGCAGTCGCTGGCCGAAGATGGCGTGTTGTTCCGCAATGCCTTTGCCGCCTCACCCACCTGCTCGCCGAGCCGCGCAGCCTTGCTGACCGGGCAGTACCCGCACGAGTGTGGAATGCTGGGACTGGCGCACCGCGGTTGGAAACTCACCGACTACCGGCGTCACCTCGCCCCGACGTTGTCCCGCGCTGGGTACACAAGCGCTTTAGCAGGCTTCCAACACGTGGCTCACCCGGGGACGATTCACCCGCGCGAGATCGGCTACGACGTGCTCCTCAACCACGACGACGAGGGCATTTACCACGAGCCGCGCGTCACCGATGCGGCCGTCGATTTCCTGGAGCAGCGTCACGATCGGCCGTTCTTTCTGGATGTCGGTTACTTCGAGACGCATCGAAACTTTGACGACCCGAACCACGCCTTCACGAAGCGTCGTCATCCACCGGCCGACGCGCGCTATGTCCGCCCGCCGCCGATGTTGCCCGACCTGCCTGAGATTCGACAGGACTGGGCCAATTTCAGGGAAGCAGCGGCCATCTTCGACCGCAACGTCGGACGCATCCTCGAGACCATCGATCGACGCGGGCTCCGCGACGAGACGCTTGTGGTGGTCACGACCGACCACGGCCTGCCACTGCCGATGTGCAAGGCAACCCTCAGCGACGGCGGGCTGGGCGTGATGCTTCTGCTTCGGGGACCCAGCGACTCCGGCTTCGCCGGTGGGCGCGTCGCCGACACGCTCGTCAGCCACATCGACCTTTACCCGACGCTCTGCCGCGTTGCCCAGACGACGCCCCCGGCCGGCCACCATGGCTTCGACCTGCACGCACTGCTCAACGACAACGCTCCGCCCCGTCAGTGGATCTTCGGCGAGATGAACGAGCATAGCGGACCCGCGCGTCAGCGCTGCGTTCGTTCGGCGCGCTACAAGTTCGTCCGCTTGTTCCCCGATTCTCCCGAGCAGCTCAAAGACTGGCCATGGCAATGCGACGACGGCCCGACCGCCTCTGTCCTCGACGAGGCCGGCATGGGCGATCGCGTGCCGGACATCGAACAGTTCTACGACTTGCACCTCGACCCGCTCGAACAACGCAACCTCGTAGCAGATTCCAAGCTACGAGAAATGCTTCACGTGCATCGAAACCAACTTTACAATTGGATGCAAGAAACCGGTGACCCGCTTTACCTGCGAAGACAAAAATAGTAAAGCGACAGCATTCGTAGTCTTCGATATTATTCAGCTCATTTGCTTTCATGTTCTACTTATTGATAGCTCCCAGTAATAAGTTGGTGTGCCCCGTTGCCTCGATCTAGTTGATAGCGCGTTTTGTTGCTCGCCGCGGGCCTTGGCATAGCGCACGCCGCATTCACGGCACGCGGCCACTGCCTCGATCGCCGGCGAGCAGCTTGGCGATCTCGGCGCGCATTAGCGGCGAAGCGGCGGGGGGCTTGCTCGTCAGGAGGCGGAGCATCGCGGGGCGGTCGGCGTGCAGCTCGGCGACGCGCGCGGCGGCCCAGTCGACGACGTCGGCGGGGAGCTGGTCGAAGGCGGTCAGACTTGGGTCCGCCTCGGTGTTTGTGCGGTCGCCGCGCGGTGGGAGTTGGTCGCCGGCGAGGGGTTTTGGCGGCGTGGCCGAGTCCGAAACAATCTCGGCGGCTCCCGCACTTCGCCCAGCTTGCCGCGATGAGGCGTTGAGCGTCGCGTCCGACACGTTGTCCCCGCGGCCGCCGTCGCGCGGCGGGGCGTCGTTCGGGGTCTTCGCCTCCTCGCGCAGACGCCATCGGATGAACCCGGTCGCGCAGCGAAGCTTGCCGCCAGCGTCGAGTTGACGCGCATCGTCCATCGCCCGGCTTGTGGCGGCGGCACCCGACTCGGCAAGCAGCTCGATCGCCTCGGCGGGCTCGAAGCCCCATCGGTTGAGCATCTCGGCGAGTCGTTGCGACTCTGGGTCTGCATCTGGGGTGCGTGGAGCTCCCAAGCCCCCGCCCACCCCTGATCTTGGGGTATTGGTCTTGGAGATGTCTCTCAGATGTGGTTCCGCCGGGAACCCCGGCCCAGCCTTCTCCTGGACCGCCAGTCGGGCCTGGCGTGAACCGGATGCCCGCTCACCCTTGGACCGGGAGGGGGTTCTGGGCTGGACCCCCTCGGGGTCGCGTGGCTCGGGCACGAGCAGCTCGTAGACGTTGGGCCGGTTCTTGCCGTCGGCGCCGACGCCGCCTTGGCTGACGACGGTGATAAGTCGTTGCTCTTGAAGGGCTTTGAGGCCGCGTTTGACGCTGGATCGGCTGAGGCCCGTCATGCGAATGAGGCTCGCCACGCCGACTTTCGAACGGTGGGGCGGACGGCTGTCGGCGAGGCGCACCAAGGGCAGGTAGACGGTGCGCGCAGGATCGGTGAGCGTGGCCCACAAGCCGTTGTCGATCACACGGTTAAAGAACTTCGAGAAGCCGCCGGGCGTGGTGGTGTGCGACGTCTGCTGCGCGGGTTGGCCGACGGTGACGTGGACGGGCTCGTCGCCGGTTTCGACCTCAATGCGGTGCGTGTGTCGCTCCGCCGATGCAACCTGTTGATCTGCAATAGCCTCTGTGGCCGCGAGTCGGCCGGTTCGTCGGGTTGAGGCTGGTCGGGCGCGAGGCATGGCGTCGGTCGGGGTGTCGGCTCCCGCGGGCAACATGCATCGCGGATGGCGTGGATCAGCACATGCCGAACCACAACCCGTGGTGGTTGCCGAGGGGTGGCGGGTTCTACCGCGCTGGGCGTTGCCGGCCCGCGCGAATCGGCCGGGCGCGACAAGACGTCGTGGCTGGGCGAAGCGGTGTTAGGGCGACAGGTTGGCGGGGTGCTGTTGACTGCCTGTTAAACACGGCGGGCGCGGCGGGATAGGCGGGCACGCGGTGCCTCGGCAGTGTCAGCTGTCGCTCGATAGAGAGATGGAAACTTTGCCCAGCAACGGGTTAGACGGGGACAGTCGGTCGATCGCGATCTTGAAGACCGCGAGCATCGGCGTGGCGAGGATCATGCCGACGATCCCCCAGATCGCCCCCAGCAGCAGCAGCGCGAGCATGACGGCCACGGGTGAGAGCTGCAGCCGATCGCCCAACATCTTGGGGGCCACGATGTTACCGAGGACGAACTGGATGACGGCTGGGATGATCAGTGCCGCGACGATCGCGGCGGTCGAGAGGTCTTGGCCGAAGAGGATCATCGGCACCGGCAGCAGCGTCGCCACGGCCGAGCCGACGGTCGGGATGAAGTTGAGTGCGAACGCGAGCAGCCCAAAGAGCCAGGCGAGCTTAACGCCTAGCAGCCAAAGCGTTAGGCCGGTGAGGAAGCCCGTCGCGAGGCTGACGACGAAGGTGACAGAGAGGTAGGCCTGGATGCGACGCTCGATTTGGCCGCGCACGCTGTCGGCCGGGACGGGCTTGTCGCCCCGGCCCAGCAGCAGGAAGAGCAGGAAGACGCCGACCAGGCCTGCGTTGGAGACGAGCGTCAGCATCCCGCTGCCGGCGCTGCCGACGAACGGGAGCAGCGCGCGGAAGCCCTCGGGTCCGCCGTAGACGGTGATCTCGGCGATGAGGTCGGCGCGGGTGGCGTCGTCGAGCTCGACGGGCAGGCGATCGAGGACATAAACGGTCGTTTTTCCCAGAGGATCTTCATATTCCGCGATCGCCGAGACCGCGCGGGTCGCAATTGGCAGCACCGCCAGCAAGGCCGCCGCCAGCGCGACGAGGCCCGCAGCGAAGGTGACGGAGACCGCGACAGGCCTTGGCCAGCGGAGCCGGCGGACCTGGTAGTCGACCAGCGGGTTGAGCATCAGCGCGATGAAGATCGCCAGCACGAACGGCACCAGCACGCCCTTGAGCAGGTACATCGCACCCAAAACCCCGAGCGCCGCCAGGACGAGCAGAGCGGCGGCGGTGAGGTCGACGTCGGGTCGGCGTGCGGGCGTGGCGGCTTCGGTCATCGGCTGATCGTGCGAAAAGCCTGAAACCTAGCAGATCTCAGGTCGCCGTGTTGAGCTGCGCGGCTCAGTAGCGGACGTCGCTGCTGGTCTCGACCTGGATCGGCGGGAGGTCGAGCTGCTGGCGAAGCGGATCGAGAATCGCGCTGGTCGAGCTGGTGCCGATGCGGCTGCAACCGATTGAGCGGACCAGCTCCGCGCGCTCCAGCGTCCGCACGCCCCCGCTGGCCTTGACCTGGACGGCTGGCGGGCAGGCGGCGCGCATGAGGCGAAGGTCCTCGTCGGTCGCACCGACGGCGACGCCTTCGGGCGGGACGCCGAAGCCGGTGGAGGTCTTGACCCAGTCGACGCCGGCCTCGGAAGAGAGCTGGCAGAGCCGACGCTTCTCGTCATCGGTCAGGTAGCAACACTCGAAGATTGCCTTGATTTTCGCACCTTCTGCGTGCCCGGCCTCGGTGACGGCGCGCATGTCGTCAGCGACGAATGACCAGTCGCCGGTCTTTGCGCGGCTGACGTTGACGACGAAGTCGAGCTCCTTCGCCCCGTCGCGCGCGGCTTCGGTCGCCTCGGTCACCTTCGCGGCGGTGCGGGACGAGCCGTGGGGGAAGCCGATGACGACGCACGCCACCGACGACGAGCCGGCGAGTCGCTCGGCAGCCTCTGCGGCGAAGTGGGGCATCACGCAGCAGCTGGCGCACCCGTAGGCCTTGACCAGATCGCAGCCGGCGAGCATGTCGGCCGAGGTGGCGTCAGGCTTGAGGACGGCGTGGTCGATCATCTGAGCGATGTCGTCGTAGCGGCTCATGCTGGAGGGTACGAGCTCCATGAAAAGCGGCGGCCGGACCGATGGGTCCGACCGCCGCGGCAGTCTCTCCCCACAGCGGGGGACGGGACGTCGTGATCAGGCGCGACGTCGGCGGAGCATCAGTCCGCCAAGGCCGGCCAGGCCCAGCGCGACGGTCGGCTCGGGCACGGCGGTCAGGGCCCAGGCGTCCATCATGGCCAGGTCGCTGGGGGTGACGCTGCTGCCGAAGTTGGCGCGGAGGATGCCGAAGTCGGCGAGGTCGACGGTGCCGTCCTGGTTGGCGTCGCCCAGGACGTACTCGTCGCCCGATCCGAAGCCGGCGCGGAGGATGCCGAAGTCAGCGAGGTCAACGGTGCCGTCGTAGTTGAAGTCGCCGTCGATGGCGTTGTCGGCGGTCAGGATCAGATCGCTGCTGGTGACCAGCGTCGTGAAGAGCAGGCCCGGCAGGCCGGCAACCTCGAACGCGTCGGGCGAGCTCGCGGTCAAGCTGCCACCGCTGGTGAGGACGGTGAAGTCGTCGCCCGGGTTGGGCAGGAAGCCGCCGGCCAAGTCGACCGCGATGTCCAGGTCGTTGGCGAAGAGGTTGTCGCCGAAGGCGAGGACGTCGTTGACGTTCTGGTCGAAGAGGTCGACTTCGAGCCGAGCGCTGCTGATGGAGCTGGTCGCGCTGTTGTCGACGTTGAGCGTGCCGACGGTGCCGTCGGAGTTGCCGGGTCGGTAGATGCCGTTCCCGTTGACGTTGGCGACGAGGGTGCC
>JBCDKH010000071.1 GCA_038746835.1 Planctomycetota bacterium
GCAGGTTCGCGGCGTCGTCCTGCCCGCCCACGACGGCCTGGTCGGCATCCTGACCGGACGCGCGCCCATGCTCGTCAAGCTCGGCACGGGCGAGCTTCGCGCCGAGGTCACCTCCGGCACCAGCCGGCAGTTTTCCATCTCCGGTGGCGTCGCTCAGATGAAGGACAACAAACTCGTCGTCCTGACCGAGCAAGCGACCGAAGCGACGGTCTGAAGCAGCATCCTCTCTAATCAGAAGCGAGTGAGCCGCTCGCGTGAGCGAGCGCGTCTCGACCGTCCCGAAGCGCTCGCTGACGCGGGCGGCTCACTGCGATCGGGTCGTGCTCCGCGCTACTTGCTGGATTCTGCCCAGTTGAACAGCGTGCGGACCCCGAAGCCGGTCGCGCCCTTGGCAAAGGGAACGTCGTCCTTTTCGGTGTCGGCCGTCGGGGCGATGTCGAGGTGGCACCATGGGACTTCATCGCCGCCGGTGATGTTGCCGGGGACGAAATGGTGCAGGAACTCGGCCGCCGTGTCGCAGCCGCCCCATCGACCGGGCGAGTTCATAATGTCGGCGACGCTGCTCTTGAGTGGCTCGCGATAATCGTTGCCGAGCGGCATGCGCCAGATCATCTCGCCGGCCGACTTGCTGGCGGTGTCGAGCTGCTCGAACAGCGTGTCGTCGTTCGACCACGCACCGGCCCGGCTCGTGCCGAGCGCGACGACGGCCGCACCCGTCAACGTCGCCAGATCGACGCAGGCGGACGGCTTGTACGTCTCGATGCCCCAACTCAGCGCGTCGGCCAGAACGAGCCGGCCCTCGGCGTCGGTGTTGGTCACTTCGACCGTCACGCCGTTGTACATGTCGAGGATGTCGCCCGGCCGATAGGCCCGGCCGCTGGGCATGTTCTCGGCGGCGGCGAGGATGCCGATGACCGGTCGCTTCACGCCGACCATCGCACACGCGGCCATGAAGCCGAGCACGGCCATGCCGCCGCACTTGTCGAAGACCATTTGCTGCATGCCACCCGCCGGCTTGATGCTGATGCCGCCGGTGTCGAACGTGATCGCCTTGCCGACGGCCAGCAGCGGCGCCTTGGCCGGCTTCTTCGCCTTCCGCTTGCCGCTGGTGGCGACGTCTGCGTTGTGGCCGAGGACGATCATCTTCGGCGGAGCCTCGCTGCCCTGCCCGACACCGACAAGGCCGCCCATGCCGAGCTTCTGGGCTTCCTTGTGGTCGATCACTCGGCACGACAGGCCGAGCTCCTTGGCCATCTTCTGAGCCTCGCGTGCGAGCGAGGGCGGGTTGATGTCGTTGCCGGGACGCTGGGCGACGGTGCGTGCGTAGTTGGTCGCCAGGCCGAGGTCGAGACCGCGTGCGACGCCCTTCTTGTCGTCGGTGAGGACGGTGAGTTTGGCGTTACCGAGGGTGTCCTTCTTCGTGGCCGAGCCCTTGTGCTCGCGGAAGTCGAAGCTGGCCAGAACGAAGCCGCTCGTGACGAGTTCGGCCGACGCGTTGGTCGGCAAGGCGAGGGCGAGCTTGGTGAGCTCGTGCTTCCTGGCCAGCCGCGCCGCGGTGCCGCCGAAGGCGAGGACATCGCGCGGTGCGGTGAGCTCGCCGGGCTTCTTGCCAGTGCCGATGAGGAGGAGCTTGGTCTTGCCCGCAAGGCCCGTCGCGGCCGAGCCTGCCTTGCCGGTAGCGAGGCCGTCGGTGACGAGTTGGTTTGCGGCGTGAGCGACTTCCTCGCCGAGTGTGGCGAGGTCGGCGTCGATGCTGCTTGCCTTGCCGTCGATGGCGACGGGGACGATTAGACTCGCACCCTTGGGCAACTTCGTGGCGGCATTGGCGGAAACGGACGTGCTCGTAGCTGGCATGGAACCAGCTTACGTCCGCCGGCACCTCACGACATCGACAGCGCCTTGCCGTCGGCGAACCAGAGGTGCGCCAGCGCCTGTCGCGGCTTGGGCGGGACGAACAGATCGACCACGAACCGCGCCACCGGCCGACCGATGACGAGGCCGATGATCCAGGCGACGAGGAGCGGTGCGTGGATGTTCAGGAAGGCCTCCGTCGTGACCGCTGTCCGCACGGGTCCATCGAACTCACCCGTGGCAGTCATGAAGAGCAGATAGAGCCCAGTCGCACAGGCAACAACCGTCAATGCGGGCAAGAGCTTTCTCGGCCAGCCGAGGTGCCACATCGTGGCGGCCTGGATCACACCAAGGAAAAGTCCGCCAAACGCCATCGGACCGCCGAAGCCCAAAACCGATCGCCAGGTCGGAGGCGGCCCTTGCCACGCATACCGCGATTCGTACCACTCGTCAGGTACCTGACTGACCGGGACTCGCATCCGCGGATACCAGCGTTGACCGTCAGCATCGACAGTGACAATTCGCGATAAGTCAGGCGTCGCGTCCAGAGTCTCCGGCGGGGGCGGTACGACGCTTCCGTCATCGGCGTAGTGGTACTGGTACCGCTGAACACGACCCGAAATCGTTAAGTCTTCGAACGTGTTGATTTCCAACACGATTCGACCGTTTGCCGGATCGAATTGCACCGACCGTGTGAATTCCATCGTTCGCCCCATCGCGACGCCGGCCGTTGCGAAGGTTGCGGCTAGAAGAATCAACAGCAACGCCAACACCCAGCAGAACAACACGAACGTCGCGAAACGTCGCAGCCAGACCGAGTTGCTCGTCGCGTACTGATTGGCTGGGTGCCACTTGCCGCATTCGGGGCAGCGGACGGTGACGAAGCCGAGTCGCTCGTCGACCTGCGTCCGCTGGCCGTGCAGGTTGTAGCCGCAGGAGCAGAAGACGTCGGTTTCGACGACCGCGAGCTTCTCCGTCGCGTGGAGCGGGCGGGCTTCGTCCAGCACGTCTGCCGTCATGCAGGCGATCGTGCCACGGCAGCCGCACGATGCAAGCTCACTCGACTTCGATCTGATCGCGCAGCTGTCGCTTCAGCACCTTGCCCGTCGGCGAGCGGGGAAGTTCTTCCACGAAGCGGACATCCTTGGGAATCTTGAACCCGGCCAGGCCGTTGTCGCGGCAGAAGTCCTTGATCGCCTGGGCCTCGAGCGTCTGCCCTTCCTCGGCGAGGACGAAGGCAACGACGGCCTCGCCGCGGGTCTTGTCGGGCTTTCCGACGACGGCCACCTCGGCCACGCCGGGCATGGTGGCGAGCAGCTCCTCGATCTCGCGCGGATAAACGTTCTCGCCGCCGACGATGAGCATGTCCTTCTTGCGGCCGGTGACGAAAAGGTAGCCGTCGCCGTCGAGGTGGCCAAGGTCGCCGGTGCGGAAGTAGCCGTCGTTGGTCTTGGCCTTGACCGTGTCGTCCGGCAGGCCGCGATACTCGCTGAAGACCATCGGGCCCTTGATCTGGATCTCGCCGGTCGTTTCGGCATCGAGCGGCTGCTCCTCCTCGCCGACGATGCGGATGTCGACGTTGCCCAGGCTTCGTCCGACGGAGCCCTGCTTGTGGATGTGCGGCATGTTCACCGTCACCGGCCCGCAGGTCTCCGTCAGGCCGTAACCCTCCATGATCTCGATGTCGAACTTCCGCTTGAACGCCTCGCGCACGCTGCCCGGCAGAGGTTCGCCGCCGCTGATGGCCGCGTACATGTTGGCAAAGTCGGCAGGCCCGGCGTCTTTCACGCGGGCAATCGCCGCATACATGCTCGGCACGGCCGCCATGACCGTCACGTCGTGCTCGCGGACCTTCTGCACGGTGGTCGCCGGGTTGAACCGAGCGGTGTAGACCATCTTCGCGCCCAGGTAGACCGGCGCGAGCATCGTCGCCAGCAGCCCCGTCGAGTGGAAAAGCGGAACGATGCCGAGGAAAACGTGGTTGTCGCCGTCGCGATCGAGCCGCGAGTGCGTGATGCAGGCGGTCGCGTCGCTGTCGAGGTTGTTGTGCGTGAGCGGGACGCCCTTGGGCAGACCGCTGGTGCCGCTGGTGTAGAGCAACGCCGCGACCTCGCCAGCCGAGCGGTTCCAGGTCGGCAGCGGTCGCAGCTGCGCGAGGATGCTGGCGAGCGTCGGCTTGAGCTTGAGCAGGTCGATGATGCTGACGCGGTTCTCGTCCGCCGCCTTCTGCATGGCTTTACCCGCGTCGAGCTTTTCGAGCATCAGGCCGACCGTCAGGACGAGGTCGCACCCGCTGTCGTCCAAGACGTGGCGAGCTTCCTTCTCGCCGAGCAGGAAGTTGATCGGTACGGCAGTCTTACCGGCGAGCAGAATCGCGTAGAAGACCGTGACAAACCCGCCACCGGCGGGGAGGAGGATCGCAACGTGATCCTGCTTCGTGCGCGATCGAATGACCTTCGCCAGCCGCTGAGCCTTTTTCAGCAGCTCGCTCCACGTGACCGCACCACGATCATCGGTGATGGCCGTGACGTCAGGCCGGGCAGCAGCGTGCTCGATGAGCGGACGAAGGAGCATGCGGACAGCCTAGACGCCGCTGCACACGCCTCACAAGCCCTGAACGAATGCCGAAAGGCGGTCCAGGCCCTTGTCGATCTGCTCCATCGACGTGGCGAAGCTGAGCCGGACGTGCGTGTCGAAGCCGGAGTCGTTGCCCGGGACGACGGCGACGTGTTGCTCTTCCAGCAGCTTCGCCGCGTAGCCGACGGCATCATCGACGCCGGCCTTGGCGAAGTGGGCACTGACGTCGGGAAAGCAGTAGAACGCCCCGCGCG
This sequence comes from Planctomycetota bacterium, assembly GCA_038746835.1. Lineage (NCBI taxonomy): Bacteria > Pseudomonadati > Planctomycetota > Planctomycetota bacterium. The sequence continues at coordinate 4,683 of JBCDKH010000071.1, forward strand.
GCTGAATGCAGTCGATGCCGTCGATCGCCGAAAGTCGCTCGTGCATGTGTCGGCCACGCTTCTCGAACTCGACGCGCATCGCCTCGACGGCCTCGGCTCCGCGCGGGTCGGTCAACGCGAGCGCGGCCGCGGGTTGGCAGAAGCTGGTGACATGGCTGTTGATCTGGCCCTGCAGCTTGTTCATCGCCTTGATGACGTGCTCGGGCCCGCCGGCGTAGCCGAGCCGCCAGCCGGTCATGGCGAAGCTCTTGCTGTGGCAGTTGAAGGTGATCGTGCGGGCCGGCAGGTCCGGATGGAGCGACGCGATGCTGGCGGTCTTCTGGCCGTCGTAGAGCAGGTGCTCGTAGATCTCGTCGGAGAAGACGACCACGTGCGGGTGCTTGGCCAGCACGTCGGCCAGGTCCTGCAGCTCGGCGGGCGTGTAGCAGTTACCGGCCGGGTTGCTGGGGCTGTTGAGGATGAAGAGCCGGGTCCTGGGCGTGATGGCCGCGTCGAGTTGGTCGGGCGTGATCTTGAAGTCGTTGGCCTGCTCGCCCTTCACGAACGTCGGCACGCCGCCGCAGATCTTGGCCTGCTCGGGATAACTGACCCAGTACGGCGTTGGGATGAGCACCTCGTCGCCATCGTTGAGCAGCGCAAGGAAGGCGAAATAGAGCACGCCCTTGCCACCCGGGCCGATGCTGATCTGGTCGGGCGTGAAGGTGAGGCCATTGTCGCGCTGGAACTTTGCGACGACGGCCTGCTTGAGTTCGGGAATCGACGGGTTGGGCGTGTACTTGGTCATGCCCGCGTCGATCGACGCCTTGGCCTGATCCTTGATGAAGGCCGGCGTGTCGAAGTCGGGCTCGCCCGCACCGAAGCTGACGACGTCGACGCCCTGGGCCTTGAGCGCCTTGGCCTTGGACGTGACGGCCATCGTAATCGAAGGCGAGACGCGGCTGGCTCTGTCGGAAAGGGGCAAGTCGGGCATGGCTCGGCCAGCGTACGCCGGCTTGTGGCACCATCCGGGCACGGGTAACTTCAACGGGTGTCGAAACACCTCGCGTCGCTGCTCGTCGTGCTCTGTGTCGCTGCCGGCTGCTCCAAGCCGAAGCCGACGCCGATGCTGGCGGAGATTTACAACCCGGAGCTGCAGAAGCCGCGCGTCGAGGAGCGGCCCGTCGTCGTCCTGCCGGGCATCCTCGGAACACGCCTGCGGCAGAACGAGACCGACCGCGTCGTCTGGGGCGCTTTCACCGGCGGCTACGCGAATCCGGGTCGGCCCGACGGTGCGGCGCTGGTCGCGCTGCCGATGGCTCCGGGCGTGCCGCTGGACGAACTAACCGACGACGTTCGGCCCGACGGCGCACTCGACACGCTTGAGCTCCGCATCCTGAACTTGCCCGTCAAGCTCAGCGCGTACGTCGACATCCTCCGCACACTCGGCGTGGCCGGGTATGCCGATCAGTCGCTGCTGCAGTACTCAGACGAGCACTTCACGTGCTTCCAATTCGACTACGACTGGCGTCGCGACAACGCCGAGAACGCGGCCAAGCTGTACCGACGGCTGGTCGAGATTCAGGCGTACACGCACGAGCAACTCGTCGCGAAGCACGGCGTCGACAACGTGCCACCGCGGGAAGAAATCAAGATCGACCTGGTCGCCCACTCGATGGGGGGATTGGTGGCGCGGTACATGCTGCGGTACGGAGATGCCGAACTGCCGGCGGACGGGTCGATGCCGGAGTTGACATGGAAAGGCGCGAAGCTCGTCGACCGGCTGATCATGGTCGGCACGCCCAACGCGGGCAGCGTCGACGCGTTTCGGCAGCTGGTCGAGGGGAAGGACTTCTCGTCCGGTTCGGTCGCGTTCTGGCTGCCGTTCGCCCCGCCAGTGGTGCTCGGGTCGATGCCGAGCATCTACCAACTTCTGCCAAGGCCAAGACACGAGGCGATCGTGCTGCCGGACCGTGAAGCGATCGACCTCTACGACGCCGACTTCTGGATCAGCCGAAGGCTCGGCCTGGCCGGGAACGACCAGGTTGACGAACTCGGCTGGATCCTGGGCGATGACGTACCCATCGATCAGCGTCGCGCAGTTGCGGAGGATCACTTGCGGAAGGTGCTCGCGCGGGCCGAGCAGTTCCACGACGCCATCGACGTCCCTGCGACACGCCCGGCCGGCTTGAACATCCACCTGTTCGCGGGCGATGCGGTCGACACCGACGAACAGCTCGTGCTTCGGAACGACAACACGATCGACACGCTCCGCAAGGCCGCGGGCGACGGGACAGTCCTTCGCAGCAGTGCGCTCATGGACGAACGCCTCAACCCCGACCTGCCCGGGCGAGCGTCAGCGTCGTTGACGTCGCCCATCGACTGGTCAGGCGTGTTCTTCCTCTTCCAGGATCACCTCGGCATCACCAAGAGCCCGGAATTCACCGACAACGTGCTCTTCCTGCTGCTCGAGGCACCGTGAGTCGGCTCAGGCCTCGTCGTCGAGGTCGATGCCGAAGTTGCCGCGAAGGGCACCGAAGTCGGCCAGGTCGACAAAGCCGCTGCCGTCGAAGTCGGCGAAGATGCTGTAGTTGGCATCCACCGGCGTCAGGTTGAAACTGCCGCGCAGGATGCCGAAGTCGGCCAGATTCACCGCACCGTCGCCGTTGGCGTCGCCGGCGAGGATGTTGAACGAGAACGACTGCGCAGCCACCGTGTTGCCCGCGAAGTCGCTCAGGTTCGGATCCAGCGACACACTCAGCTGCGAGCGACTCAGCGGCGAATCGAGGAGCCACGTCGCGAGGTTGGTGTCCGTGTCATAGGTGAAACCGTTGGGATCCAAACCGCCCGGCAGGCCGCTGGCGAGCAGGTCGTCGGCGTTAAGCTGGACACGCTCGCTGAAGCGGATCGTGACGGTGTCGATGTTGCTGAAGCCCAGGCCGGCGCGGGTGGTGACGCCGTCCTCGACCATCTGCACGCCCAGACCCTCAGAGCCGAGGTTGTTCAGGAACTGGCTGCTCCAGTTGCTGTTGGCGAGGTAGATGTCGCTGATCTCAGGGCTCGTGTCGTCGAAGCCGGTCGCATCGACGGTGATGTTGTATTGGCCGATCGAGCCGTAGTCGGAATAGCCGGTCGGGTTCGGGTTGAGCGGATCGCCACGCCCGACGCCGTCGATGCGGAGGAGGTAATCGCCCGCCTCGAACAGGCCGCTGATTTCGGCACCGAGGGCGAGGTCCGGGTTGTCGCTGTCGACGAGCGTGAAAGTGCCGTCGCCATTGTCTCGGTAGAGCTCGGCGAGGATGTCGAGGTTCGGGCCGATCGCGACGGTGGACGCCTCGATCTCCAGCAGCCCGCCGCCATGCGAGATGCGGAACGAGTCGGCATCGGAGCTGGTCGTGATGGTGCCGCGGACGCTGGCATCAGCGTTCTCGTCCTGCGGAAGCAGCGTTGCCGCCGAAGACACCGCGCCGGAGAAGTCGTCCGCCTTGAAGCCGAAGCCGTTGGTCGAGCTGGCGATAATCGACAGGTCGTTCTGGAACTGGTTCGCGTCGTCGTATTCGCCACGTGACCACTGGGTGACGTTGGTGAAGTAGCCCAGACCCATGATCGGTGCCCAGCCGGTCTCGCCGCCGTTGTGGCCGCTGTAGTACTCACCGTCGCCGGGATTCTGGCCGTCGTGGAACAAGCCCAGCGCGTGGCCGACCTCGTGACTCGTCGCCTCGGCGATGCCCTTGTCGCCGTCACCGGTGCCGTTGGTGAACGTGAAGACGGGCTCGTCTGCAGCGTCGTCGAATGAACCGACGAACGCCACGCCGCCTGCCGGTCCGTACCACGTGTCCGGCCCGATCGCGACGCGAACGCCCCAGCGATCGTCAAAGAAGCCCTGCTTCCGAAGATCGCTGATCGGCGGCTCTTCGGTCGTCACATTGACGCGGAACGGTGCGAAGTCTTCGGCAACGCGTGCCCAGACCTGCTGGATGTTGATCAGCTCCGCGTTGTTGAACGAGTTGCGATCGCTGTCGAGCGACCACGCGGGCGTCGTGATGACCGACGGGAAGTCCGGGTCGAAGTTCCAGCTCGTGCCCGTCGTGACGTGGCCGTCGAAATCGAGGTAGATCGTGTGATCGGCGCCGGGCAGGCTGTGGAGCTGGAACGTCTCTGAGACATCGTAGAGCGGCTCTTCGAAGGTCTCGCCGCCGTCGGTGAACTCGCCGAACTGCTCGAACTGGGCGGTGGTCGGGCGTGCGTGGAGCGAGTTGCCCTCTTCGTCGGTGCCGAAGCCGTGATCGTGATCGATGTAGGTCGGATCGTCGGGCGTCCAGTCGCTGAACCGGTCCCAGTTGTCGCCCTCGCCGCCGAAACCGTCGCTCACGGTGTCACCGACGGCCAAGCCCGAGCCGCCGAGCGTGAATGGCACGTTGACCGGCGGGAAAAAGCCGCAGCAGCTCGTGCACATGCAATCGCTGCCGTGGCCGTTCGACCCGGCCAGATCGTCGGCACCGCCGTTGGTCGAGAGCAGCCGCCGCTCCTCAACTTGCTCGAAGACGGCCAGATCGCGAAAAGCTGCGAGGAGAAGACGGCTCGACGACGACGGATGCATGATTGGGGAACGCGTTTGCAAAAATCTGTGGTCGGATGCGACCCGGACGGGCCGATCGCTGATGGCGTGCGGCTGCGAGCCGCCGCACTGGCTTTCGAAGTATCACCTGGTCGGATGCCGTGTTCGTTCCTGACGGCGGTTTTTTTCGGACGTAACCCGTTCAGGCGGGCGTGAGGCGGGTTTTCGCGCCGGCGTTTTCAGACTGATCGGAACAACTGGAACGCAAGGCCGGTCCGACACGGCCGATGGGTCTGGATGGAGTTCAGGCATGCCAGGGCCGATGATGGAAGAGCATGGGCGATGTCACGAGCCGACGCCTCTGGATCGCTGCCGTGGCCTTGTGCGTGGTCTTCGGTACCTTCTGCCGATTCGGCATGCTGGGCGATCCGTTCGGAAACGACGCGGGCCTCTACGTCGGCATGGGCAAGGTCTGGGTCGACGGCGGGCAGGTGTATGAGGACCTGTGGGACACCAAGCTGCCCGGCGTCGTGCTGCTGGGCGGCTTGCCGTATGCGATCTTCGGTTCGGGCTGGTGGGGCTATCTGCTGACGCTCTTCCTCCTCGGAACGGCCGCGGCTTGGCTCTTGGCTGTTTCTGCACAGCGACTTGCCGGTCAGGCGGTGGCGCTGCCGACGTTTGTTGTGGCGATGGTGGTGATCCACCATCCGCGGTATCTGGGCAGTGGGTTTCAGATCGAGACGCCGCAGGTCTTTTTCGCCAGCCTTGCTGCGGTGGGTATCGCGACGATCCTCGCCGACCCGAGGCGGTCGCTGGGCTGGTCGCTGCTCGTCGGCATCGGGGCCGGTCTGGCGGCGATGACCAAGCCGACCGGGCTTTCGGTTGCCGCGGGCTACGCGATCGCGCTCAGCGTGATGACCTTCCTCCTCGGCACGTGCGACGTGCGACGCTGGCTGCAACACGGCTTCGTCGCCCTGGGCGGCATCGTGCTCGTCACGCTCGGCGTTGCGGTCTGGGCGTGGGCGGAGGGCATGCTGCCGTACATGCCGTTCACGTGGGAGCAGATTTCGCTCTACGGCAGCGGCACGCCGTGGAGTCAGGTGCTGGTGACGAAGGTGCCGGTGCTGATCGCTCTGCCGCTGTTGCCGGCGATCGGGCTGCTGGCGACGCGCGTGTTCCAACGCAGCGACGCCCCGTCGACCGGAAACCTTCGGCCGGCGTGGATCTTCGCGTTGACGTGGTTCTGCTTCGAGGTGATCGGCGTCGTTCTGCAGAAGCGGGCGTACAGCTACGGCTTCCTGCCGATCGTCGCACCGGCCTCTTTGCTAGCGGGCCTTGCGTGGCAGGCGGCGGCGATGCCGCGGCTGCGACTGGCCGGCGTCGGGCTTCCGATGGTCGCAGTCGCAGGTCTTGCTGGGGTGATGGCCCTCCAGGACTGGCGGTTCTTCGCCAACACAAAAGGCCGATCCGCCGTCACCGACTACGTCCGGGCCAACTCGGATCCGACCGACACGCTCTACGGCGACAACACCGGCCGATGGTGCGTCCTGGCCGACCGTCCGCCCGGCGCACGGCTCGGCATGATGATCCACCTCATCAACCACGACGACGCACCCAAGCTGTTCATGGACGAACTGCTCGCCGACCTCGACGAGCGGAAGCCGCCCATCGTCGTCCGGCCGATCGACGTCCGCCAAGAGGACGAGATCGCTCGCTGGGAAGCGCAGCCCATCCTCCGCGACAACCCACAACGCCGCACCGACTACCGCGACGCCTGGAACCGGTACCTGTCTTACCTCGACACGCACTACGTCTACGAAGCCGACTTCGACGGCATGATGGTCCTGCGTCGCAAACCCTGACCCGAGGCTGAGGCACTTCAGTGCCTCTGTCTGACCAGCGACTTGGATACCGTCTCATCGTGGACGACCCCGGCTACTCCTGGTTCTCCTCGCTCACGCGCACCCTCAACAGCGGCGCGACGCGATCGGTTCTCCTCCACGGCTCCACGCACGACCTCTACTTCGACGGGCACGACTACGTCCCACTCGTCCCGTTCCTGACCAGCCGCTGCGGCATCGACGGCGTCACCCAGCTCGTCTGCGAACTCAACGGCCCGATCCGCCTCTCGCCGCCCGGCAAGCTCGATGAACTCCGCAACGCCTGGGTCGCCTGGCGATCGGGTGGCGATCCCGGCGAGATGGCTCTGCGGGCGCTGGTCGATCGCAAGGTCGACCGGGCCAAGGCGACGCACGAGGCGGAGTTCGACCGGCTCGTCCACGAGGCGGCCGGGGCTCCGACGGCGGCGATGGAGTTCCTGCGGCAACTCTGCCTCATGCGCCGAGCCAAACGCGGCAACGGTCGGCCGATCTACGGCGATTCGCTGCTCATCTGGATCGAGGCGGCCGACCTGCTCGTGCCCGACGCCGGCGAAGACGTGGGCAGACTCTCGCCGGCGGACCGACACCGCGTGACCATCCTCCGCGATTGGTTCGGCGACGCCGGGTTTCAGGATGGCGACGACTCGGTCGTCCTGCTCTCTGAATCCCGCGGCGGCGTGAGCCGACTCGTCACGTCGCTTCCCCAGGTCGTCCCCGTCGAAGTCCCCGCACCTGATGAGGACCGACGGCATCACTTCCTGACCCACCACGCTGCTGCGGAAGCCGCGGGTTCTGCCTCCGACCTCGCCGCCTCCACCGCCGGCCTCAGCACCCAAGCCCTTCGCCAGCTCCTGCGGCAAGCCCAGCACGAGGGCAAACAACCCGACGCCGACGACGTCGTCGCCGCGGTCGAACGACACGTCGCCTCCGAGCTGGGCGAAGACGTCGTCGAGTTCCAGCGGCCCACGCACACCTTGGCCGACGTCGTGGGCAACACGCGGCTCAAAGCGTTCCTCGCCGACGAGTTCATCCCGCGCATCCGAAGCACCGGCCTCGACGCGTTGTCGGGGGCGGCGGTGGCGGGGCCGATCGGCGCGGGCAAGACGTTCATCTTCGAGGCCGTCGCGGGCGAGCTTGGGCTGCCGGTGCTGACGCTCAAGAACCTCCGCAGCCAGTGGTACGGCCAGACCGACGTCGTCTTTGAACGGTTGCGTCGCGTCCTGGCGAGCCTCGGCAAGGTCGTCATCGTCGTCGACGAGGCCGACACCGCCTTCGGCGGCGTCGGGGCGGGGCAGCACGAAACCGAACGCCGGCTCACTGGCAAGGTCCAGCAGATGATGAGCGATCCCGCCCTTCGCGGCCGGGTGACGTGGCTGCTCATGACCGCCCGCATCCACCTGCTCAGCCCCGACATCCGTCGGCCCGGGCGTGCCGGCGACCTGATCCTGCCGGTGCTCGACCCGACCGGTGACGACCGCGTCGCCTTCGTCCGCTGGATGCTCGACGGCTATGTCGCGGGCGATCTGGACGAGATGGTCCAGCACATCGAACCGGAACTCGATGCCACCAGCGCAGCAGCGTTCGGCTCACTCCGTTCCCAACTCAAAGCCCGCAGCCGCCGCGACGGACCCCTCGACGTCGATGCAATTCGGTCGCTCGTCGCGGACTATCTGCCACCCGCGATCGGTCCGACGCGGCGCTTCCAGACTCTGCAGGCGCTCGTCAACACGACACGCAAGAGCCTGCTCCCCGATCCGGAGTCGGTCGAACGCGAGGCTTGGATGCGAGAGATCCGAGCGCTAGAGGCTTCCGGTGTGAGCTAGAACGAGTCGTCGGAATCGTGACTTGTCCAACATTTCCACGGTTAGCGGTGAGCGCCAGCGAGCCTGGGGTTGCGACTGGGGAGGCTCGCTCGCGCTAACCGCTAACCGTTGTTGATGCTGACGCGTGCTCGGGAAGATCGGTCGACCAGAAATACCGACGCGATCAAACGAAAAGCGCCCGCTGACGCGGGCGCTTCGGTCCGTCGTGTGTGAACGCGATGCGACGCTACCGACGTCGACGGAGGAGCAACCCGCTTGAGAGCAGCGCGACCGTCGCGGTCGCCGGTTCGGGGATCGCGCGGGTGGCGACGAGGTTGCCGGTGACGGTGATCGTGCTGTCGTCGGGCTGGAGTCCGTCGAACGTCAGCGAGGTGTCGATCGGGATGGTCAGAGTCTGGACCGAGCCGACGGTGACGAGCGTTGCACCGCCGAGGATGTTGGTCGTCGATTCGCCGTCGAGCGGGACGACGCCCGACGCGAGGCCGGCATCGAACGTGAGGACGCCGTCGAGGACGTTGATGCCGAGCGACGAGGAGTCGAAGTTGCCCGCACCGTCGACCGCCAGGCTGCCCGAGGTGAGGTCGAACTCCCAGTCGTACGCTGCGACCGGGACGATGCCGAGGAGGAAGACGTCGAAGTTCAGCCCGAAGTCGCCGACGCCGGTGCTGAACGGAATCGCATCCGGCCCGGGCGCGACGGGCGTGCCCTGGTCGATGATGTCGATGCTGCTGCCACCCGGGAAACTGATCGAGCCGGGCAGCACGTCGGCCACGAGCGTGCCGGTGAAGAGCGACGAATCGCTGCCGGGGAACTGCGACGTCCCGGAATCGCCGGCGAAGGTGCCGCCGACGCTGATGTCGCTGAGGGACGAGTCGATCGTGAAGCTGACGACGTCAGCACCGGCAGTCGCAGCCGATGCGGCGGCCGCAGCGAGCGCGAGAAAGGTGGGCTTGAGCATGAATCGGTTGGGTTGCACGTTCTCCGGACGACGTCACCGCCGCCTCTGCCGGAACGTACCCCGCGTCGAGCGGCTCGCCCAACGGGCAAACCGGTTTGATCGATGTGTGATTTATGGGACCAGCCGTAGGAAGTTGCGGATCAGCGTGTCTCCGTGCTCGGTCATGAAGCTCTCGGGGTGGAACTGCACGCCCTCCAGCGGCAACGACTTGTGACGCACGCCCATGATCACGCCGTCCGCCGTTGTCGCGCTGACCTCGAAGGTGTCTTCCGGCAGCGACCCCGGCTTGATGATCAGCGAGTGGTAGCGGGCGGCCGTGAACGGCGACGGGATGCCCGCGAACAGCGTCCGGCCATCGTGGTGGACCAAGTCGGTCTTGCCGTGCATGAGCTTGTTGGCCCGCTCCACGACGCCCCCGAAGCGGTCGCCGATGCACTGATGGCCCAGGCAGACGCCGAGCGTCGGGATGCGCTTGTTCGCCAAATGCTCGATGACGTCCGACGACACACCCGCCTCATTCGGCGTGCACGGGCCGGGGCTGACCAGCAGGTGTGACACCGGCAGCTGTGCCGCCTCGTCGACGGTGATCGCGTCGTTGCGGACGACCTTCACCTCCAGACTCGGCGTGGCGTCGCGTGCGACGGTTTCGACCAGCTGGACGAGGTTGTACGTGAAGCTGTCGTAGTTATCGATCAACAGCAGCATGTCGGCACCGGGGCAATCGCGGAGCGGGAGCGTAGTCGACGGGCCTCGCGGGTGTCGGTGACTTGTTCGGGGGCTGTAACGTTACGGGACGCAGCGCATAATGGGCCCACAGGGAAGTGATGCCAATCAGCGACGAGCCAGCCTCCATCGACCCCCGCGAGTCGCGAGATTCGCTCTTAATTGTCCAGATCGCGGGCATGCACAGCCATGCGTGCGAGGAGGCGGTCGTGCGAGGGCTCGAGGCCGTGACGGGCGTCCGCGAGGCGGAGGTCGACTTCCCCAGCGGGCAGGCGTCGGTGATCTACGACGCCCACCGCGTCGCCGCCCACGAGTTGATGGCGGCTGTCGAGGAGACGGGCTATCGGTGCGGCGAATACCACCTCGGCGGCAGCGTCGCCGGCGTGGACGGGAATCGGTCGAAAGCTCCCAAAAGCTAGTTCAGCAAGTTCCGTCATCCCGAGCGCAGTCGAGGGACCTCGTCTGGATCGGCTTGCAGCAGACGAACGAGGTCCTTCGACTCGCTGCGCTCGCTCAGGACGACGGATTTGCGAGCGCGAAAGTCACGGTACAGCCCTCGCGCCAGACGATGCGACGCCACGCCGTCGCTGATACAGTGCGGGCGACATGGCCACTGCCCCGCCTCATGACGTGCTTGAAGACGCCGAAGCTGAAGCCCGCGAGGCCGCCCGTCATGAGCCGGGCGACACGATGCACATTGAGACCGATGCGCACGCGCAGGAAGGCCGACCCAATCCCGAAGTCACCGCCGCCAGCCGGAACGGTTCGGCGTCGAAGGTGCCGAGCCTTAGGCAATTCCTCAAAAGCGTCGTCCAGGTCGGCGGCTCCGACCTTCACCTTCAGGCCGATTCGACACCGGTCATCCGCGTCGATGGCCGGCTCCGGTTCCTCGACTGCGGCCAGCCCGACAACGAGATGATGGTCGGCTTCGTCAAGGAGTTGGCCGGCGATGATGAGAAGTTCCAGGAGTTTCTCGACAAGGGCTCCTGCGA
>JBCDKH010000072.1 GCA_038746835.1 Planctomycetota bacterium
GCAAGCGGGGTGACGTCGTCGCCTTCGGGCACGCTGTACCAGACCTCTTTGGTCACGACGAGCCGACGCGGGCCGAAGCGGGCGAGTTCGACGAAGGCGACGCGATGCAGGTCCGACTCCGGGTCGTAGCGGAGCGTTGGCGCGGGGAACTGTGTCAGGTCCGTCGGCAGCAGGTTGATCGCCAGCACCTGGAGGATGAGGTCTGGCCGAATCGGCAGGCCGGCGATCTTGCGTGGATCGAGCCGGTCGGCGGTGCCGATGTAGGCGACGTTGTCGATCGGGAACCGCAGGAACAGCTGCTGGCCATCGGTGCCGAGGTCGAAGACGTCGCCGAACGCGTTCTTTTCCGCCTTGACGCGCAGGCGGTCGGGCTTCATGTGCTGGACGTTGATCTCGCCGTTGAAGAAGCGTCCCGAGTCTTCGGGCGACTCCTTGATCAGCACCTCGAAGTAGCCCTTGGACCAGAGCGTCGGCAGCTGGGCGTTGTTGTCGTTGATCCGTTCGACCAGCACGTCCAGCGGCAGCGGCTGACGTGGCTCGACCAAGGTGCCTGGTCCGTCGGAGCTGCCCGTCACGCAACCGGCAAGCAAGACCAGACCGATCGCCGCCAGGCGGACCATCACGCGGCCTCCGACGGTTCGGTCACGTCGTGTGGCTCGCCGTCGAGTTGGACACGCCACGAACGACCTTCGTGCTGAAGGAGCCGCACGCGACGTCGGCGGAGCAGCGTGAGCATCGCGAGGTATCGCAGACGTTGGCCGTCGTCGGTAGTCGGGTTGGCGCGGAGCATCGCCTCGGCCGATGCCGCCTCTTCGGCTTGTTCTGCCGACTTGCCGGACTGTGGCATGGTCGCCGACCAGAACGCAACGGACGCGGTGGCGTCGTCGTCGGTCCAGGCGTCGTGGCAGAAGCTGCGACGCGCGAGCTGGCCGTCGTCATCTTCGATCAGGGCGGCGACATAGGTCGCACCGGGCGAAATCGGCTCGCCGGTGCGGTGGCACGTCCGCTGAGGACGAAGGTTGGGCCAGGTTCGGACAAGCGTCGCACGCACGCCGGCATGGTACGGGCGGGCTTCAGCTGGCACGAAAGCTGCGCGCCGTCACGCCGCCATGACCGACGCGAAAGCCGACGCTGCGGCCGCACTTGGGACAGCGGCCGGTGTACCGATCGCCCGCGGCATTGCGGTAGACACGCTGGTAGACCCGGCAGCAGTCGAACATCACGCTCAGCCAAGGCCGGCCGACCATCGACGGTTTGGACGACGCGCGCGACGTCGCATCGTCATGCGACAACTCCACACGCACATCGTCGGGATCGAGCGGCATCCTCACCTGCTGCATCGGCAGACGGCGGGTCACTGGGTGAGCTGACGGACCAGGTCGATCGCCCGTTCGAGCAGGCGATCGGCCTCGGCGACGTCACCAAGGCGGGCCTCGTCATCGCCGGCGTTGGCCAGGACATTGTGCCGGGCGCAGCGCACGGTGGCCGTTGCGAGTTCGCCTGCAACGAGCAGATCGCTCCGGAGCCACGGGTTGCACTTGGGCTCAATCGCGACGGCCTCGACAAGCAGCGACACGCCGGCCGCCATCACTGCAGCAGGCACGGCCAAGCACGCGACGGCCGCCTCGGCGAGGGCTGCGTCGTCCTTGTCGTCTTTGGCGGCGCGCCAGCTGGCATAGGCGATCTGGTCCTCGACAACGAGCTGGCGAAGGACGTCGGCGAGCTTGTCGAATCGCTCGATCGCCTCACCGATCGCGGCCTCGTCGTCGTCGCTGTTGGCACGGCGGCCCTGGCTGTAGCGAAGCGCCATCAGCCCGACGGCTGATCCGAGGGCACCGGCGAGCGCCGCAACACTCCCGCCGCCGGGCGTGGGCGAGTTGACGGCCAGGCGATCGAGCCACGCCTCGACCGACAGCGACAAGTCGGCAGGTTGATCGGCCATCAGACGTCAGCGACAGTGTCTTCGACCTCGGCGGCGTATCGCATCGCACGCTCCAGTTCGCCCTTGAGGTGGCGGACGCGCAGGAGGCTCCGGACGCGGGTTAGCAGCTCGAACTTGTTGACGGGCTTGCTGACGAAGTCGTCGGTGCCACACTCGGCGGCGCGTTCGACGTCGCCCAGCTCGTTGAGCGCGGTGACCGTGAGGATTTGGATGTCCTGCGTGGCCGGGTCGCTCTTGACCTCGCGGCAGACCTGAAAGCCGCTCATCCGAGGCATCATGATGTCCAGCAGAATCAAGTCCGGCTCGACGGCACGCACCTGCTCCAACGCCTCGACGCCGTCCCGAGCGACGGCCACCGTGACGGGAAGAGCCTCGAGGTAGGCCTGGAGGAGTTCGACGTTCTGTTCGTTGTCGTCGACGATGAGGACCGTCGACTCGGGCAGGAACGACTCGTGCCCGTCCGTTGCGCGATCAGCAGAAGGACTGGCAGCAGGGGACATCGTCATAGGACCTCAGGTCGACTCGCCGATCACCGCCAGCACGTCCGGAATCGTGCGAAACCACGCAGCATCAGCTGCCGCGAGTCTAGCAAGATCGTCAGGGCGATCCACGTCCCAGAAGTCCGGTAACAGGGCCAGCGGATGACGGTCTTGTGCGAAGCGATCCTGGACCTGACCGCACTCGCGACCGCTGCTCCAGTCGATGTCCAACAGCGGCTCGTGCAAGTCAAGACCGGCAGGCGTGACGAGCGTCCAGAACCCGCCGTCGTCACACGGGCCGATGGCGGGCTGGTTGCGTCGACACGCCACGGCGACCGCGTCGCGACGATCCGGCCGCAGGTGCGGCGTGTCGGCACCGAAGAAGGCGATCGACGGCCGGCCGAGTGTGTCGGCGACGTCCGCCAACCGCCGACCGAGGTCGCCGCCGCCCTGTTCGTGCAGTTCGACACGCCCGGCATTGACAACGCATTCGCGAAACTCGGCCGCCTCATCCGGCGATCCGCCAGCGAAGGACCAGACGACACGATCCCACCGATCGTCGCCTGCCAACCAGCTGAGCGTCTGCCCAAGGCACATTGCGTGGACCTGTGCGGCCTGTTCCGGTGACAACGGCGGGCAGAGCCGCGTCTTGGTCGCGCCCGGCCTTGGAAGTTTGCCCATGACGACGCCGACCACGATTTCAAAGCTAGCCGCCCGAGAAATCAGGCGTTGACGGCTCCGGCTCCTTGCGTGACTTTCCAACAACCTGCGGCCCGGAGTTCCATCGGCCGCCACTCGATGATGACGCTCAGCTCCTCCTCATCCACCGCGGGCACCGGAAGCCCTGTCCCTCTCAGCGAGGACGTCGAGTCGCTTCGGCAGCAGCGCGACGCGTACCGCGAGAAGCTCCAGCGCATCGCCGACGCGATAGGCTGCGAGGACTTGAACAAGGTCGTCCACGACGTGCGGAACGTGCTCAACGAGCGCAATTTGCTTCGCAAGCTCGTCGATCTGGACGAGGCGTGAGTCTCAGCCGGCGATGAGCGCGACGTACTGCCCTGCCGCAACGAACAGCTGGCCGCCGAAGGTCCGCAGCAAGATGAACGCGAGCACGAACAGCATGATGCCCACGCCCTGATTAGCGGGGTTAAAGACAAAGTCTGCGTAGCCGCGGTTGTACGTCGCGACGATGCGTGATCCATCCAGCGGCGGAACCGGCAGCAGGTTGAACACGCACAACAGCAGGTTGAACGAGCCGAAGACGAACAGCACCATCGTGCCGTTGGCGACGCGATGGTTGTCCATGTCCAACGGCCCGCCGAGTCGCTGCCAGAGCCCGAGTGCTGTCAACGCCAGGAACGCGAGCACCAAATTCGTCGCCGGACCCGCCGCCGCGACGATCGCCTCGGCGTGGCGGCCCTTGAGTCGCGTGGAGTCGACTGGCATCTGTCCCCAGGCCAGGCCGACAAGAAAGCACGCGACGATGCTGAACGGCCCCATGTGGACCCACGGGTTCCAGGTCATGTGCCCGGTCCATTCCGGGGTCTGATCGCCCAGCTTGATCGCGGCGTAGCCGTGTGCGAGTTCGTGGAGCGTGATTGACAGGATGATCGTCATCACTGCAGCCGCGTAGTACGGCGGGTTGCTGAACAGCAGCTGGATAAACGATCCGTCCACGGTCGGAGCGTAGCGGAGGCCTGCAGCGGCATGCCAGAGGCCTCTGCGGCGGCATCAATCCTGGCATCGATCCAAGTTTGGCTTGACTTTCGGACCGGTCCGAATCAGACTGTGAACCGAAACGCATGGCTTCGGTCCCCACGCCAACACGCTCCACGACACGCCGATCCACGGCCAAGGGTCGGCCTGCGCGGGTCACGCTCGTCGACGTCGCTCGCGAGGCGGGCGTCAGCCGAACCACGGTGAGCGACGTGCTCAACCGAGGAGACGCCGCGGCTGGTCTGTATGCGGACGAAACACGCGAGCGCGTCGCGAGGGCCGTGCAATCGCTCGGGTACGCACCGCTGGCCAAGGCTCAGTCGCTCGCACGCGGCCGCAGCAATCTGATCGGGTTGGTCTTGCTGTGCGACTTTTCGAATCCGTACTTCGCCCGGTTTGCCAACGCCGTCGAGCTGGAGGTTGCCCGGCGCGGCATGCGGCTTCAGCTGGCCGTCCGCGACTCGTCCCACGATGCCAGTCCGCAGCAGAGCACTCAGCGTGACGCGGAATTGATCGCCCGCATGGTCGCCGACGACGTTGAGGGGTTGTTCGTCGGGCCGGTTTATGAACAGCTGGATTTGTCGACGCACGTTCCGCTCACAGGCGGGCGTTTGCCGACGGTGCTTTTTGGCGGATCGGTTGAGTCAGGCGTCGAGTTCGACACCGTGGCCGTGGACCGGGACGGTTCGGCCGCGCTCGCCATCGATCACCTTCAGGGGCTCGGCCACGAGCGGATCGGCTTCCTGTGTGCCCCGCCGAGTCGAACCGAGCCGACGCGCGACGATCACTTCGCCGCCATCGAATTGCTGCGTCAACGCGGCGTGTTCGCCGGAACGCAGTGGATCGCCTGGCAACCCGACACCGGCTCGCTCGACGCCTACGCGGAAGCGACGATGGCGTTCTGCGACCAGTGGCTCGCCAGCGAACCCGACGATCGGCCGACGGCGGTGCTTTGCCTGAACGACGCTGCCGCGATGGCGGCGCTGGGCGTGTTCCACCGTCGCGGCATCCGCGTTCCGGACGATCTCAGCGTCGTCGGCTTCGACGATCTGCCAGAGGCACCACACCTCGTTCCCGCACTCACGTCCGTCGACAGCCACGTCGATCGCCAGGTCGCCGCGATGGTGGAGCGGCTGCTTGCCCGCATCGACAACCCAGACACCAAGCCTGGCCACGTCGCGATCACCCCGACACTCCGCCCCCGCGCCTCGACGGCCGCCCCGCCACGCTGATCCCTCGAGGTCGTCACGTTGAGGATCGTGCACGACCGGCTCTTGACGCCCTGAAGGCTCGGAGCGATTCGAATCTCTGCATCTCACATCCATCGGAGGAACTCATGAAGCTGCATCTCACACACGTCGTCACCCTTTCCGCCCTCACGACCGCCACGGCCTCGGCCGCGCCGCTGGTGAGCGAAAGCTTCGACTACGCCTCGGGCGCGTCGATCGCCGCCCAAGCTGGCGGGTCCGGCTGGTCGGCCGCTTGGCAGACCAACGCCAACGCCACCTCGACGTCGACCATCGTCAGCGGTCTGACACTCGGAACGTATCCGACGTCCGGCAATGCGCTGCAGATCGATCAGGGCACGATCACTAACGACGATCGCGGCTTCGTGGGACGTGCAGTAAATGCGGACGTCGGGGGCAGCGGGACGTTGTTTCTGAGCTACCTCGTCCGCCAGACGCGCGACGAGGGCCTGCCCTTCGGCAACGGGCAGGACACGTTCTTCGGGCACAGCGTGACCGACGAGCTGATCGAAGAGCCCGTCATCGATAGCAAGTTCAACGGCCAGATCAGCGGCAGCAACGGCTTCGGCGGGCCGGAGGGCGTTGACGTTGCCTTCGGCAAACTCGGCAACGACGGCGGTGACGGCCGGTCGACCTACACCATGCCGCAGGACACAACGCTTCTCGCGATTTACGCCTGGGAGCCGGTCGGCGTCGGCAACTTCAGCATGACCGGCGACCCTCTCACCGCGACGCTTTGGCTCCTCGACGAAAGCGACTACGAAGCTGTCTTCGCTGCCGGGCTCTCCATCGCGAGCCTCGATGCCAACAACCAAGTCAAGACGGTCGAGGCCTCGACGATTGGCAACTTTGGCACCGAGTCGCTCGACTCGGGCGACCTGTTCCGCTTCTTCGTGCAAGACGCGGCCGTCACGTTCGACGAGATTCGCATCGGCAGCCAGCTGAGCGACGTCGTCGCCGCCCCGATTCCCGAGCCGACGTCCGTCGCCGCAATCGGCCTGCTCGGCCTCGTCGGGCTTCGCCGACGTCACTGATTGACCGACGAACAGACAGACGCACTGGAGGAACCCCATGTCTCACACGATCCGAACCCACGCGAATCGCCACGGCTTCACGCTCGTGGAGCTCTTGGTCGTCATCGGCATCATCGCGCTGCTGATCTCGATCCTGCTGCCCACACTCAGCCGAGCGCGTGCGCAGGCTGCGAGCGTTGTATGTCTGAGCAACCTTCGCCAGATTGGCACCGGGCTCGTGCAATACGGGAACGATGAGGGCCAGTGGCTTCCCAGCGGCTTCGGCACCGCGAGCTTTGGCGATCCGAAGTGGTACGCCAAGGCCGCCCTTGGCAAGTACACGACAGGCGGCTCGGTGCTGCTGTGTCCCGTCGATCAGAATCCCCTGGACCGAACCGGTGACTTCAACTGGAGCATGCCCAACAACGAGCGCGAGTTCGACGTCCAGCTGAGCTACATGTTCAACGCAGGGCACGATCGCACGGCGGCGCATCGAAAGCTCACAAGCATCCAGGACCCGGTCGAAACGCATGCCGTTTCCGACAGCGGCGAAGGGCAGCGTCACAACGGGTTGTTCAACTTCGAAAACGAAGGCAACTGGATCGGCATGTTCCCGTTTAACCGCCACGACGGGAACATCAACATGGCGTTTTTCGACGGCCATGCAGAGCAAATCACCGGTGCCGAAGCCAACGACGAAGGCGACGTCTGGACCTACCAAAACTGGTGGGACACGAACGACACGACCTTCTTCCGTGTCTGGGACGCCGGCTACAAGCGGTCTCAAGCACGTCGCCTTTAACCTCAGTCTCTGATCGTGTTTCTCTCTCCCGGCAGCCGCTTTGTCTCGGCTGCTCTTTTTTGCAACGAACCAATGACTGCATCTCACAAAAGCCACTGGCTCGGGCTCTGCATTGCCGGTTGCCTGGCCATTCTCGCAGCGTCTGCACATGCAGCAGAAATCGACCTGCCCGACGGCGTCGCCGACCTCGTCGAGGCCGAGGCGGACAAGCCGAAGTCGACCAGCGAGATCGTCGAAGACGACGCCGCCTCCGGTGGTAAGGCCGTCGCGTCGGACAAGACGTGGGAGCCGATCCTTGAGACCGATGCCTATGCCGACCTCGCCGGTCGCGTCACCGTCTGGGTCCGCTACAAGGGCGGGCCGGTCCAGCTGAAGACCATCGACGACGGCAAACAGACCGACCGCGACTGGAGCTGGGCGAAGCCGGACGGCTTCGCTTGGCACAAGATCGGCACTTACGACGCCAGCCAGCTCGGCGAACGCGTCCGCATCATCCGCGGCGAGTTCGACGGCACGACCGTCGTCGATTGCATCGCCGTCGACGTCGAAGAGACCGGCATCGACACGCCCCAGGACGCGGGCGACGTCGGCATCACGGGCGAGGCAGCCGGCGGTGGAGACGCCCTGCCACCTGCCTTCCCGGACGAGGCCAAGCCGATAGTCGTCGTCCCGCTCTCGATCGACTGGCAGACCGTCACGCACACGATGCCGCAGGACATGTGGGGCGTCTCGCTGTTCAAGATCGTCAAGCCGGACCAGTCGAACTCGCCCGGCTACGCGGAGTGGCTGACCCGGCTCTCGCCGTCGCTGGTCCGCGTGCACTCAGCCGAGATGACCGAGCAGTGGTGGGACGCCGAGGCCGAGGACTGGAACGTCGAGGCGATCGAGCGTTGCTTCGCGCCGCACCGCGATTGGCTCGCTTCGGGCGACGTGAAGCTGATGATGTGCATGCCGTACGACATTCCCGCTGCACTGCGAGGTGAGCCGGAGAACGGCAAGCACCTCGACCCGGAGCACTACGACGCCGCACTTGCCAGCCATCGCCAGCTCATTTCCGTCCTGACAGACGATCTGGGCCTTCCGGTCACGCATTGGGAGCTGACCAACGAGTGGGACAACACCTACGAAAAGCTCGGCAAGCTCGACGAACTCTGGGCCTTCCTCGACCTGCTCGCAGAAGAGACGCGTTCGGCCTCGCCGGGAACGCAGGTCGGCGGGCCAGCGCTCACGTGGCCGAAGCCGGTTTGGATCGATGGCCTGATCGAGACCGTCGCCGACGACCTCGATTTCGTCTCGTGGCACGGATACGCGATCGGCAAGCCGACCACGCCGAACGACGCGGTCATGGAGCGCGCCGTCGCCATCGCTGACCACGCGGGCGAAGTCCACGCCGAGTTGGACGAGGCCGGCTTCGGCGAGGCGGAGTCGTATTTGACGGAGTTCAACGTCCAATGGACCTGGCGGCCGTACGAGCGGCGACATGCCAACAGCGTCGGAGCGGCGTTCCTTGCCAAAACCGTCGCCGAGATGGCGCGGCAAGGCGTCACGGGTGCCACCGTCTGGCACGCCATGGGCGACGCCTACGGCCTGGTCGACGGCGACGCACGCATGCGAGCCACCGGGCAGCTCTACCTCTGGGCCAACCGCTACGCCCACGGCGATGTTGCGGCCTTCGGCTTCAGCGACGACTTCACGCCGCCCACCACACGGCCCGCCGACGACGAGGCGAACCCAGGCCTGGTCGTCGTGCCGATCGTTCGTGCCGATGGGCGTCGCACGCTGATGCTGGCGAACACCACCGACGGCACGATCCGCGTCGATGCGGCGACCGGCGATCTACTGGGCGTGAGCGATCTGCGGCACCTCGCCATCACCGCCACCGGCGGGACTGTGGCGGAGCTGACATCCGACATGATTCTGGAGCTGCCGGGCTTTTCGGTCCACTTCGTGACCGATGCCGCGTCTACCGAATCGCTCGGCGAGGTCGACCTCTCAGCCCAACATGCGAAGTTCGGTTTCTGACATCCCGGCCTCGCCTAGATTAGCGGGCGTCGCGACGGCAGAATCGGCCTCCGATGCCGCTGAGCTGGAACGAGATTCGTCAACGGGCCATCACGTTCAGCCGGCAGTGGCGCGACGCCGCGCGTGAGAACGCCGATTCGCAGACCTTCTGGAACGAGTTCTTCCACGTCTTCGGCAAGTCGCGGCGTGCCGTGGCCGCGTTCGAAGAACCGGTGAAGAACCTCGGCGGCTCGTTCGACCGCATCGACATCTTCTGGAAGGGCCGACTCCTCGGCGAGAGCAAGTCGCGGGGCAGCGACCTCGACAAGGCCTACACGCAGGCGGCCGGCTACATCCAGTCGCTGGTCAACGAAGGCCGTGACGACGAGGTGCCGCGGTACGTCATCGTCACCGACTTCGCCCGCATCCGGGTTTTCGACCTAGACCCGGAGAACCCGAGCGACCTCTTCGATGTCGATGCCGACGCGACGGCCGAGTTTGCGCTCGAAGACTTCCACGAACACGTTCGCCGTTTCGCCTTCATCGCCGGCTACGACCCGCAGCGCGTCGACCCCGAAGACCCGGCCAACCTCGACGCCGCGAATCTGCTGGCCAACCTCCACGACCGCCTCGAAGACGGCGGTTACAGCGGCCATGACCTCGAACGCTTCATGGTCCGCGTGCTCTTTTGCCTCTTCGCCGAGGACACCGGCATCTTCGAGCCGTTCCAGTTCGAGAACTTCGCCAAGCACCAGACCTCGGCCGACGGAAGTGACGTCGGCTCGCAGCTCGCCCAGCTCTTCGGGGTCCTGAACAAGCCGCACGCCGACCGCCAGGCGAGCCTCGCCGACCACTTCGCTGAGTTTCCCTACGTCAACGGCGACCTGTTCAAGGAGCGCCTCGACTTCGCCAGCTTCACCGCCCCGATCCGGACGGCCCTGCTGGAATGCTGCCGGTTCAAGTGGGAGAAGATCAGCCCGGTCATCTTCGGCTCGCTCTTTCAGGAGATCATGGCCCCGCGCGACCGACGGCAGATCGGGGCGCACTACACCAGCGAACGCGACATCCTCAAGCTCGTTCGCAGCCTCTTCCTCGACAAGCTGCGTGCCGAACTCGATAACTGTCATGGCACGAAGGAGTATGAAAGGTTCATCAAGAAGCTTTGCACGTTGAAATTCCTCGACCCAGCATGCGGCACGGGCAATTTTCTCATTCTCAGCTATCGCGAACTCCGGCGATTGGAACTCGATGCACTATCGAGAATGACTGGTGAAGTCGAGGCAACCGATCAGATGTTGATCAACACTCGACTAAGCGTCGACCAGTTCTACGGCATCGAGATCGAAGAGTGGCCTGCCCTCATCGCCGAGGTCGGCATGTGGTTGATGGACCACCAGATGAACAACGAGATGTTCAAGCGGTTCGGCAGCGCCTCTCCGACGATCCCGCTGAAGACCTCGCCGACCATTCGGCACGGCAACGCGCTGCAACTCGACTGGAACGACGTCCTGCCGGCCAAGCAGTGCAGCTAAATCCTCGGCAACCCGCCGTTCGTGGGGCACCAGTGGCGAACCGAACCGCAGCAGAAGGACATGCGGACAATCTGGGGCAACGCAGGGGCGTATCGACGGCTCGACTACGTCACTGCGTGGTACGCCAAAGCAATCGATTACATCGGCGAAACGAAAGCACTTACCGCATTCGTTTCCACGAACAGCATCACGCAAGGCGAGCAGGCAGCAACGCTCGGCCGATTTCTGATCGATCAAGACGTGACGATCTTCTTCGCCCATCGCACGTTCGCGTGGGAGAGCGAAGCAAGAGGTGGCGCGCATGTCCACGTTGTGATCATTGGATTTGGTGTCGGCAACGTTGATCGCCAGAAGGTGATCTTCGACTACGCGACGTTGAAAGGTCCACCACAAGCAACGACTGCATCGAACATCAATCCCTACCTGATCGACGGCGCGAACGTCGTGCTTCCGGCAAGAGCGTCAGTGCCCGAGGGCGTGCTTCGGATGACCAAGGGGAGCCAACCGACCGACGGTGGTCATCTGATCTTCACGAGTGAAGAGCGCGATTCCTTCCTTGCGGAAGCACCGCAAGCAAGGGACTGGATGCGCCCTTACGTTGGTGGTAAAGACTTGATCAATGGCGACCATCGCTGGTGTCTGTGGCTCAAAGACGTGAGTCCGTCAGAACTTAGAGCTAGCGATGCAGTCATGGAACGATTGCGCTTGGTAAGCGAATCACGAGCGAAGAGTCCGACGGCCAGCGTTCGGGAGTACGCACGGACACCAGCGCTTTTCACGCAGGATCGACAGCCTGCCGTCGAATTCATTGCGGTGCCTGAAGTTTCATCTGAACGACGGCTTTACATCCCGATGGCGATCCTCTCCCCCGACATCATCGCGAGCAACAAGCTACAGATGATCGTCGGCGGATCGGTCTATCTCTTTGGGCTTCTGATGTCGGCGATGCACATGGCGTGGGTCAACCAAATCTGTGGCCGACTCAAATCAGACATCAGTTATGCTCCATCGGTCTACCACAATTTCCCTCGGCCCGCGGGCGGCAAGGTCGGGGGAGACGACGGCATCTCGAAGAAGCACCATGCGGTAGTCGAAGCCGCGGCCGAGTCTGTGTTGGCAGCGCGGGACAACCACCCGGACGCCACCCTCGCCGACCTCTACGACCCGCTGGCCATGCCAGCCGACCTCGCCAAGGCCCACGCCGCCCTCGACAAGGCCGTCGACCGCTGTTACCGCCCCCAACCCTTCCCCGACGAACGCCGCCGCTTCGAACACCTCTTCGCCCTCCACGAAAAGCTCGTCCACCCCCTGACGGCCCGGGCGTGACACCCGCGTCGCACAGCGGCCCGATCCGGGACGTATAACTACCTGTGGAACACGAGGTCGAAAACGTCACGATCATCGGTAGCGGCCCTGCCGCCTTCACGGCTGCCATCTACGCCGCCCGGGCCGAGCTCAAGCCGCTGGAGTATGAAGGGGCGATCACCGAGGAGAACCGCCTCGCCGGGACGTTGCCGCTGGGGCAGCTCAACTGGACGACGGAGGTCGAGAATTTCCCCGGCTTCCCCGACGGCATTCAGGGGCCGGACCTGATGCTCAAGATGCGCGAGCAGGCCGTGCGGTACGGCACGCGGATTGTCACGCAGGACGTCACCGAGCTGGACCTCTCGGAGCGGCCGTTCAAGCTCAAGGGCTCCGACGGCAAGGAGTGGAAGAGCCGCACCGTCATCATCGCGACCGGTGCCAGCGCGAGGTACCTCGACATCCCGGGAGAGCGCGAGTTCGCCAACAAGGGCGTGAGTGCCTGCGCGGTCTGCGACGGTGCCCTTCCGCGGTTCCGTGGCAAGAGCCTCGTGGTCGTCGGCGGCGGTGACACGGCGGCGGAGGAGGCGACCTACCTGACCAAGTTTGCCGATCACATCCACCTGCTCGTCCGTCGCGGCGAGATGCGGGCAAGCAAGGTCATGCAGCAGCGCGTCTTCGACAACGACAAAATCACCGTCCACTGGCACACCAAGCCGCTGGAAGTCCTCGGCACGGACGCTGACGGCGTGACAGGCGTTAAGGTCGAAAAGAGCGAAGTCGGCGACGTCCAGACCATCGACTGCGTCGGCGTCTTCGTCGCGATCGGACACCGTCCCAACACGGCGTTCCTGGCCGACCAGGTCCACATGGAAGAAGGGTTTGTCAAGCTGACGGACCCGTTCCACACGTTCACCAGCGTCGAAGGCGTCTTCGCCGCCGGCGACGTTGCCGACCCGACCTACAAGCAGGCCGTCACCGCGGCGGGCATGGGCTGCAAGGCGGCGCTGGATGCGGAGCACTTCCTGGCGTCGAAGGGTGAGGTGTAAGAGACTGCTGAAAGAGGAGGTCTGAGTGCGGAACGCCAGACCGGTCCATCCTCACGGGACTCATCCGCGACTGGTGCTGGCGTACGCGTCGCCATCTCCAAAGAGGGTTTTGTCGACTGCCGACCGGCGAGCGCGACGCTTGCGGTTCGTCGCGATGACCGGAGCTGTACTTCCGGTGGTCGCGCTGGGTGCACGGCTGCTGCGCGATTGGAACACAGGTTTGGCTCTAGCTCTCGCAGTCGGGACGATGGCATTAGCTGCGGAGACCGGTTGGTTCGGGAGCCGCTTGCTTTTAACGATGCGTCGACGAGAGATCGACGGCCTCTGGTGCCGCGCGGCAATCGCTGGCACGTTGATCGCCCTGCTGGTTGTCTTATGCGGCGTGCTTTTGCCTTTCAGTTCGTAGCGTGAGCCCGCGCCCACGCTTCAGGAGACTTGTGAACGACGTCCGCCTCACGTTACCACGATGCCACCGTCTCGCGGGTGCAACTGCGTTCCGGCGTGTGTTTGACGAGGGCATCTCCGTCCGACGCGGGCCGCTGACGGTCTACGCGTTGCCGAACGAGCTTGGGCATCCGCGGCTGGGGCTGACGGTGTCGCGGCGGGTTGGGTTGGCGTATGAACGGGTCCGGCTCAAGCGGCTGCTGCGTGAGGCGTATCGGCACGAACGGCATCAGCTGCCAGCGGTCGACATCGTGGTGGTCCCACGCCGGCACAAGCGGTGGTCGCTGGAGGACTATCGACGCAGGCTTGTCGAGATAACGCGGAAAGTCACCGACGTGGGCGATGGTCGAGGGTAGCTGCGAGCCTGCGGCTCGCAGTCCGGACTGCGGGCCGTAACCCCGCAGCTACCCCAGTTCGGGTCTTCGCGTTAGAACGAGACCATGCTTCACGTAAGCAATGTGCCTGAGCCACCGGTCCGTTCGGAAGAGGCGCACAAGGGCACTCACGGCAAGCTGCTCGTGGTCGGTGGCTCGGCGACGTCGCTCGGGGCGCCGATGCTGGCTGCAAGAGCGGCGTACCGCGTCGGCTGTGGGTACGTGCGGGTCGCCCTGCCACGCAAGATGATGGCGGCGGGGTTGTCGACTCTGCCTGAGGCGGTCGGGGTGGATCGCGACGACCTGAGAGCGGCCATCGCGGACTCGCAGGCGATCGTCGTCGGCCCCGGGCTTGGAACGGACGCGGAGGCGGACATGTTGCTCGACGAGGTGCTCGCTTCGGATCTGCCGACGGTGTTGGACGCCGATGCGTTGAACCTGCTCGCCGCACGCGATGCGATGCCGGTGCTCCCGCAGCAGGCAGTGCTGACGCCCCATCCAGGCGAAATGGCTCGATTGACCGGCGCGAGCGTGCCGCATGATGACGCGGGCCGCGAGCGGCTCGCCGCGGCGTCGACTTTCGGCCGAGTCCTCGTGCTCAAGGGGCCGCGAACGCTCGTGTGCGACGGGACCACGCTCTACCGCAACACGACCGGCGACTCCACGCTCGCCAAGGCAGGCACGGGCGACGTGCTGGCGGGCGTGATCGGGGCGTTCCTCGCAGCAGGCATGCCAGCCTTCGATGCCGCGGTGCTGGGCGTCCATCGCCATGGCCTTGCCGGCGAGCTCGTCGGGCGACGACTCGGCCGTCATGGAGCTCTTGCGAGTGACATCGCGGACGCGATGGCGGAAGTGCTTCGGTAGCTGGAAAGCCTGCTGAGCGTTTACCGAATCGAACTAGCTACTGCCGGACGCGTCGCAGGCTCGACGTCGACCGGCTTGCTCAGCGGACGCAGTAGTAGAAGCCTGCCGGATGCGGGCTCCCGACGCTCGCGGCCGCCGCGCATGGTGAACTCGCCATAGTCGAGGATCCACAGCCCGCCCATCCCGAACGCCAAATCGCTCGGCCGCGTCAGGACGCCACCCGCGCCGTTGTTGGTCGGCGTTCGCCCGGCGGTGGTGTTGTAGACGAGCGGGTTGACTGTGTTGCGATCGATGTCAACGACCACGACCTGCCGTCCCAGCACGCGGTTGATTGGTGCGTTACCGGTCGCAAACGGTGCCTTGTCCCCGCGTAGGGCAACGACGAGCCGACCTGCGATTTCAGCCAGCGCACCGCCCGCGTCGCTCGGGATGAACGACATGCCCGACGCGCCCGACAGCGACGGCAGGATCGCCGTCAGCAAGGCATCGCGGTTGGGCGTTTCGAGTCCCTCGCCGTCGTTGCTGGCGTCGTGGTCGATGAGGAAGCTCAGCTCGTCGTAGCCGGTGCGGGCCAGTAGCGGCGTAACGGGTTGGAAGCGCTCCTGCGTCACCGGCAGCAGGTCCGCGGAGTAGTCCGGCCATCCGTACCACGTCGGCCGCTCGCCGGATTCGATGCTGAACAGGCGAAGGACGGCATCCGGATCGTCGCGTACCGGCCGGGTGCCGCGGCGCTCCATGCCCTGGTTGGCGGCGTAGAGCTGGGCAAACTCGTTGAACGCGAGCCCCGTCGGATGGC
>JBCDKH010000073.1 GCA_038746835.1 Planctomycetota bacterium
CCCCGCAGCTACCCTTGGTACGGTCCGTCCGCGCACCACGTGGTGCGCGGGGTAGGGTGGCTAGGTGTCAAGGCTCACCCCGAGCTTGTCCATGAACTTGTCGAATTGCTCGGCGTTCCGCAGCGTCACGGTCAGCTTGTACCCACCCTTTCCGGCTGTGGCGACGGTGCAGTCTGTGCCGATGCTCTTGCTGAGCGTCTGGCCCAGCTGGCTCAGGTAGGCGTCCTTGGCCTTCCGCTCAGCCCCGGCCTTGCTCACGCCGGTCTCCCCCTCCTTGGCCGCCCGTTCGAGCTGGCGGACGCTCAGCGACTGATCGGCCGCGATGTTGGCCAGGCGGAGCTGCTTGTCGGCATCCTCGACGCCTGCAAGAACCTTGCCGTGGCCGAGCTGCAGCCGATCGTCGCGGATCATCTCGCGAATCGGCTCGGGCAGTTCCAGGATGCGGAAGTGGGCGTTGACGGTGCCGCGATCCTCGCCGAGGCGTTCTGCGAGTTCGATCTGCGTCACGCCGAGCTGGCGTTGCAGGGCCTTGTAGGCCTCGCCGCGGTCGATGGGGTTGAGGTCTTCGCGTTGGATGTTTTCGACGAGCGCCATCTCCGCCTGGGCGGAGGCGTCGGTCTCGCGCAGGACGACGGGGACGTGGCTGAGCTGAGCCAGCTTGGCCGCCCGGAGGCGTCGTTCGCCGGCGACGAGCTCAAGCGAGCCGTCGGTTCGGCGGGTCGCAACGAGCGGCTGGATGACGCCGTTGACCTTCAGCGAGGCTGCCAGTTCCGCCAGCGATGCCGGTCCGAACGCCCGGCGGGGCTGGTGCGGATTCGGCTTGATCTCCTCAACGGCCACCTGCAGCGGCGCACCAGCAGGGCGATCGTCGGCAGCGGCGGGGGCCTTCGTCTCAGCTTTCGTAGGCGATTCCGCCGGTGCGTCGTCGACCTGCATGAGGCTGCTCAGCCCCCGCCCGAGGCGAGGCCGCTTCCCGCTGGCAGACTTCCCTGCGGAGGGTGGAGACGAGGGGGACCGATCGGCTTTCTTGGCACTCACGGAGTGAGCGTAGAGCAGGGCGGTTTCGTGGCAAGCACGTCGGTGCCGCGCACCACGTGGTGCGCGAGTTGAGGTCGGGAGTCGGGAGTCGGGGCGATGCCAGCTCAAGCTGCCGACGACGTGCTTGTCGGGCGGGTCACGATGTTGCTACGTCGGTTGCCCCACAATGGGCGCGTACCGCTGGTCCGGTAACCCGGTCGCTGCTCCGGTTGGAGTCATGGTCATCCAGTGAGGTTGGCCACGAAGCCCTGTCCGTCATCCCGAGCGCAGCCGAGGGACCTCGCCTGGCGTCCGTCCCCAGCGGCAAAGGCGAGGTCCTTCGACTCGCTTCGCTCGCTCAGGATGACGCCGCAGCGCGCTGCTGTTGCGAAAATCGCCGCAGCATGTGCGGGCCGGACGGAGCGGAGGTGAAGTTGGGCACCGTTGGGGTCGCCGGCGGGGCGGGGCCGGGCTGTTTTACGGTCTACGGCGGTCATCACGAGATCCCGGCCGGTACTCGCACCTGTCGAACCAATCTGGCGACCATTGAGGCGTCAGAATCGCGGATGCCCGCGTCGTTTCACAGCACTGACTCGGCCGCGGAACGGACATCACAGCGACACCATGAACCGCCGCCGACGCTTGATCGTCAGCGTCGCCGGTTTAATTTATTTTAACAAATCACAAACATCAATCGAAACTTGAAAGCTATGCCGGCGGTAGGGCAGGGGGCCACGCTACAGTCGGCCGAAGGAACGTACCGCATGCCCTACACCCTTGAAGAAGCACCGGCCGAACTGCTGCCCGCCGAGACCGATGACGACGTCGGCTCCAACCGCTGGACCCTCAACTTCGGCCCGCAGCACCCGGCCACGCACACCACCCTCCGGCTCGTCCTCGAGCTCGACGGCGAACGCGTGGTCAAGTGCACGCCCCACATCGGCTACCTCCACTCGGGCTTCGAGAAGCTGGGCGAACACCTCAACTACAACCAGTACGTCACGATCGTCGATCGGATGGACTACTCCGCTCCGATCTACAACGAGCTGGCCTGGCACGACGCGGCCGAGCGGCTCATGGGCATCGAGCTGACCCCACGGACCAAGGTCCTTCGCACCATCGCCGGCGAGCTGGGACGTATCCAGAGCCACCTCCTCTGCTGCGCGGCCGCGGGTCTGGATTTGGGTGCTTTCACCAGCTTTTTGTACGGTTTCAACCAGCGGGAGCACATCTACGACATCGTCGAGTTCATGACCGGCCAGCGGTATCACACCGGCTGGACGCGTGTCGGCGGGCTCAACCAGGACCTGCCCGACGAGGCCGTTTACAAGCGGATGGTCAAGAACTTCATCAACGACTCGCTGCCTGAAGCGATCGGCGACATGGAGAAACTCCTCAACCGCAACCGCATCTTCGTCGAGCGGACCAAGGGCATCGGCGTGCTCAGCCCCGAGGAAGCCACCGCCTGGAGCGTCACCGGCCCGATGGCGCGTGCGAGCGGCGTGAAGCGCGACCTGCGCAAGGAAGAACCCTACCTCTGCTTCGCCGACAACTGGGACGGCGAGGGGGCCGAGGCACCCGAGTTCAAGGTACCGGTGATGGAGACGGGCGACGTGTATGCCCGTTTCCTGGTAAGGCTTGAGGAAATGAAGCAGTCGGCGAGCATCATCGCCCAGCTCATCGACAAGCTCCCCGGCGGCCCGGTCAACGTCAGCCCCGAAGGCAAGGAAGTGCTCCCGCCCAAGGAGCAGGTCTACGGCAGCATCGAAGGCCTCATCCAGCACTTCGAGATGATCATGACCAACCGCGGCTTCGAGACCCCCAAGGGTGAGGCCTACGGCCGGATCGAGAGCGCCAACGGCGAGCTCGGCTACTACGTCGTCAGCGACGGAAGCAATGTCCCGTGGCGGGTCCGCACGCGCGGGCCGATCTTCTTCAACTACCAGACCTTCCCGAAGCTGATCGAGGGCCACACCGTCAGCGACGTCGTCGCCATTCTCGGCAGCATCAACGTCATCGCCGCGGAGCTGGATCGGTAGGCGATTCGTGTAGACTACGACAATGTCGACCCTGGCCGAGGTTCAAGAGGCGATCCGGCGAATGCCGCCGGAGGAGGTCGCGGCCTTTCGGCGGTGGTGGGAGGAGCGCGACGCCGACGCCTGGGACGAGCAGATCGAGCGCGACGTCGCCGACGGCAAGCTCGATGCATTCGCAGACGCGGCACTCGAAGAGATGCGTGGCGAGACGGCTGAAGACGTCGTCGACGGCATGAAGCGGCGGGGAGCGTGAAGCACCGTGCAGCCAAGTCGTTCTGGCGGCTTCTGGACAAGCCGCCGCAACAGGAGCAACGGCGTGCGCGTGAGAATTATGAGCTCCTGAAGCACGATGAGCGGCACCCGTCGCTCCACTTCAAGCGAATCGGCAGGTACTGCTCGGTCCGGGTCGGATTGGACTACCGGGCGGTCGGTGTGCCCGACGGCGATGTGGTCATGTGGGTCTGGATCGGCACGCACGCCGACTACGACCGATTGATTGGCGGGTGAGGCGTAGCCTTGGGCGTTGTACCCGAAGGCCATCATTACCGGTGTCGGCTGCGTCTCGCCGAATGGGGTTGGCAAACGCGCGTTTGTCGAGGCGTGTGTTACCGGACAATCGGGGCTGCGGCGGCCGCCGGAGGGGTGGGGCGAGCGGACGAGCAGCGTCGGACAGGTCGTTGACTTCGAGCCGGCAGACCACCTCGATGCCGCCGATCTGAAGCGGGTGCCGCCGGTCGTGCCGCTGGCGTTGGCGGCGGCGAGGGAAGCCGTCGAGCAGGCGAGCCTCGACGTCAATGACGAAGCAGCAAGTCGACGCGTCGGCCTCGTCCTCGGCACGGGAGGAGGCGGGCTGTCGTTCGTCGAGGAGCAGTACGCACGCCTCTACACCGGCCGCGGTGGGGCGTCGCCGTACTCGATCACCGGCGGCACCCACGGCAACCTCGCGGGCGAACTCTCCATCGCACTCGGACTTCGTGGACCAAGCCACGTCGTCTCGACCGGCTGCGCCTCCTCCACCGACGCGCTCGGCTACGTGCTCATGCTGATCCGCTCGGGCCGATGCGACGCCGTCGTCTGCGGCGGGGCGGACGCACCGATCGCCCCCGGCATCCTCCGCGGCTTCGAACGCATGGGCGTCGTCTCGACCCGCCTCTGGGACGACCCGACGCAAAGCTCCCGGCCCTTCACGAAAACCCGAGACGGGCTCGTTCTGGCCGAGGGGGCGTGGATGTTCGTCGTCGAACGCGACGGCTGGCGGCAGGGTGGTGAGCCGCTGGGCGAGCTGGCCGGCTACGGCAGCACGAGCGACGCCTACCACCGCGTCCGCATCGCGCCCGACGTCACCGAGTGCGTCCGCGCGATGAGCGACGCCCTGGTTGACGCCGGTGCCACGCCGGGTGAGGTCGACAGCGTCAACCTGCACGGCACGAGCACCGAGATGAACGATCGCCTCGAGACGCTGGCGATGCACAAGCTGCTCGGCGATCGGGCGAGGCTCGTCCCGATGAGCGCGACCAAGTCGCTCATCGGCCACCCGCAAGGTGCCGGCGGTGCTGCGGGACTGGCCGCGGCGCTGCTGTCGGCGCGCGAGGGCTTCGTCCATCCGACGATCAACCTCGACGACCCGGACTCCGAGTGCGACCTCGACTACTGCCCGAACGTCGCTCGCGAGGCGACGGTCGACTTGCTCCTGTGCAACTGCATCGCGTTTGGCAGCAAGAACAGCGCGCTCGCCGTTCGCGTGCTTCGGTAGCCCGCAGCCTCAACCCTTGTGCCTTAACTTCCGCATGGCTCCCGACGACCTAGACGCCTGGCTCGACGATCCGCAGCGCCGCCCGATCATCGTCGGCATCCTCAACGCCACGCCCGACAGCTTCAGCGACGGCGGGCTCTACCTGTCGCCGGACGCGGCGCGGGATCGGGTGCGGCAGATGATCGACGACGGGGCCGACTGGATCGACGTCGGCGGCGAGAGCACCCGTCCGGGCAGCGAGTCGGTCGATGCCGACGAACAGATCCGCCGGGTGATGCCGGCCGTCGAGGCAGGCGTGACGGCCGGCGTCGTGGTCAGCATCGACACGACGAGCGCGGCCGTGGGCCGACCAGCGATGTCGGCCGGGGCGAGTGTCGTCAACGACGTCGCCGCAGGTCGCGACGATCCCGACATGCCCGCCGCGATGGCCGAGGCGAAGGCGGTCGTCCTCATGCACCGGCTCGGCGACTCGAAGACCATGCAGGACGACCCGCGGTACGACGACGTCGTCGCCGAGGTCGAGGCCTTCCTGCTCGAACGCGCCGTGGCCATCGGCGTCGAGCCGCGACGCGTCTTGCTCGACCCCGGCATCGGCTTCGGCAAGACCGTTCGTCACAACCTCCAGCTTCTCGCGGCCACCCGGCGACTCGCGGACCTCGGCCATCCGCTGCTCGTCGGGGCGAGCCGCAAGCGCTTCCTCGGGACGATCACGAATCAGCCCGACGCCGACAAGCGACAGTTCTCCACCGCGGCGACGGTCGCGTGGTCCGTCGCCAACGGGGCGTCCGCGATCCGCGTGCACGACGTTCGCGAGATGCGCGAGGTGCGCGACGTGGTCGACGCGATTCAGCGACCGGCGGCGTTTGGGTGATCGCTCAGACTGCGGGCCTTAGCCCCGCAGCTACTACCCCCGAACGTCGAGCTACTCTGCAAATCAGGTAGCTGCGGGGCTACGGCCCGCAGTCCGAATCTCGAGCAACGCCCTTGCACCTGCAGCACGTCGCGGTAGCTTCGACCCGTGGGCGAGCCGCGACGAGACGAGCCGCGCGAGCGGATCAGGCCCGTCGGGGTCGCCGCCTACCCGCTCGTGCCGGTCGCCGTCTGCTTCGTCGTCGGCATCCTCCTGCACGATCGCCTGCCGATTCGCCCCGGCGTCTACCTGACGGTCATCACCTGCCTCGTCGTGGCGACCATCGTTGGCCGACGTGCATCGCTGCGGATGGCACTGGCGACCGGCGCATTCGTCCTCCTCGGCACCGTCGCCGCTCAGCTCGCGCGCTACCACTACCCGGCCGACCACGTCGTCCGATACGCGAGCGAGTCGCCGCGGCTCGCACGCGTCGAAGGCACGCTCGTCGGCACGCCCAGGCTTGTCGGCCAACCCGACACCGGCCGACCGCGTCCGCCGAAGATGGCCGGGCTGCTCCGCATCGATCGCGTCGAAACCTGGGACGGCTGGGTCGACGTCTCAGGCAATGCGCTCCTGCAGATCCGTGAGCCCGACCCGCGCCTCCTCGACGGGCAACGCGTGCGTCTGCTCGGCTGGCTCGAACAGCCCGGCCGCGCGATGAACCCAGGCCAGTTCGACTACGCCGCCTTCTACCGCGGCCGACGCGTTCCCGTCAGCCTCCGCACCCACGGCCCGGCCGCGATCGACGTGCTCAGCGAGGCCGCGCCGTCCCGACTCGCCGGCTTTCGGCAACACGTGCGATCGGCGTTGCTCGACGGCTTCAACTCTGGCGATCGCGACGACGCGCTGCTCCTTCGTGCGATGCTCCTCGGCCAGCGCGATCCGGCGATGGATGACGATCGCGAGCTCTTCCGTGCAAGCGGCACCGGACACTTCCTCGCCGTCAGCGGACTGCACGTCGGCATCATCGCGGCCTCGGCCTTCGCAGTCGCGCGACTGCTCGGTGCCGGCACGCGGCTGACGGCCGTCTGGTGTGTCGTGGTCGTCGGGACGTACACGCTCGCGGCCGAACCGTCGCCGCCGGTGCTGCGCGCGGCCATCCTCGCGGTCGGCCTCGGCACGGGCATCCTCTTCGGCAGACGCACCGCCGGCGTGCAGCTGCTGGCGCTGGCGGGACTGCTCCTGCTGGCGGTCTTTCCGCTGGACATCTATCGGGCCGGGTTTCAGCTGAGCTTCGTGACGGTGCTGGCGCTGATCCTGCTCGCCGGCCCTGCACGACGATGGGCACTGGCGACCGTCCGCCAGCCCGACGACGCGGCGGCGCTCGCAACACCCGATGGTCGAGTCGTCCGGCTGGCCGACTGGTGCGACCGGAAGCTGATCGACGCCTTCGCCGCCGCACTCATTGCGTGGCTGGCGTCGATGCCGCTGGTGGCGATGCACTTCGGGCAGTTTCACTTGTGGTCCATTCCGGCCAGCGTCCTCGCCGGGCCGTTGGTCGTCGCGTCGTTGCTGGGCGGCGTGGTGAAGGTGGTGCTGACGCTGCTGGTGCCCGAGGCGGCGGCGTGGTGGGCGACGATGGCTTCGTGGCCGGTGGAGGCGATGCGGTCGACGGTCGCCTGGTTCAGCCGGCTGCCATTGGCGGACGTGCCCCTGCCGACGCCGCCGCTGTGGCTCGTCGTCGCGACGTATCTGGCGCTCGTCGGCATCTGGCTGACGCTGCGGAAGTGGCCGGTGCGTCGGCGTCCGCCGGCCTCGCTCGTCTGGGGTTTGCGGGCATCCGTCGTCCTCGCGGCCGGGTTTCTGTTCGTGATGCCGGTGCTGGGCGCGACGACGCCGACACTGCTGACGAAGCCGTTGCGCGTGACGTTGCTCGCGGTAGGGGCGGGGCAGGCAGCCGTCGTCGAGCAGCCCAACGGCCGGGTCACGATGATCGATGCCGGCAGCATCTCTCTGGCCGAGCCGTGGGAATCGTGCATCGGCCCGTTCCTCCGCAGCCGCGGCATCGCCCGGATCGATCGCCTCGTCCTGAGCCACGCGAACCTCGACCACTACAACGGCGCGGCCGATCTCATCGAGCGGTACGGCATTCGCGAAGTCGTCGTGGGGCCCGGCTTCGAGGACGACGCCCGACGCGACGGCGTCGGCCGGGCCTTGCTGGCCGCGATTGCCGAGGCGGACGTGCCGATGCGGATCGTCCAGCGCGGCGACGTCGTGCCGATGGGCTCGGCCACGTCGTTCCAGGTCCACTGGCCACCAGCTGAAGTGGACGGTCTCACGCCCAACGACGCGTCGATCGTCGCGACGCTGCAGCATGAAGGTCAGCGCGTCCTCTTCACCGGCGACCTCCAGGCCGATGGCATGACTGGCGCGATGGGCAACGACCTGCCGGACGTCGACGTGCTCGTCGCGCCGCATCACGGCAGCACCGAGACGCCGACGCCGGACTTCGTTGAAGCGTGCCTGCCCGAGTGGGTCGTCTCCAGCGACGGCCGCCGGCTCTCGCAGAAGCAGCGTCGCCTGCCCGACGTGATCGGCGATCGCCCATTGCTCCGCACGGGACGTGACGGTGCGATCCTGATCGACCTGTCACGCGAGGGCGTCACGGTCGAATCGTTCCTCGACAGCGAGCGACGAACACTCACGGTTGCGGAGTGAATCGCGTCTTCCACCCGAAGCCGTGGGTAGAGCGAAGCGTCACCCCGGGTCCGGACGGATACCAACGACCCAGACCCGGGGCGACGCTGCGCTCTGCCCGTCGGCTTCGGGGATGGGTGGGATCGGGTCGGGGATCAGTTTTTGCGGAGGAAGCGATCGACGCCCGTCCGTCCACTTCCGACAAGAAGAAACGTCAGCGCGAGAACGAGGTAGAGCACCGCTGGCTCAGCAGCACCTTCGGCTGGGACCCAGAACGGGGCCTCGCCTCGGAACGCGGGTGCCTTGGCGACGAACGTCGCAACGCCGAACACGCCAATCAACCACGCGGACGCAAAGCGCGTAGCCAGGCCCAGCGCGAGCATGACACCTCCGACCAGTTCTCCGAGCCCCGCCATCCACGCGTTCAGGTAAGGCATGGGAACGTCGAGCTTGTCGAGGTACTGCACGAACCCGTCCTTGGGCGGGATCTTGCCGAGGCCGTGACCGAACGCGATGAACAGACCGGTCGTGACCCGCAGGACGAGCAGGCCGATCTCGGACGCCGCGTTCCCGCCACCGACGCCGCCGAAGACCAGGGGCTTGAGCTTCTGTTTGAGCATGCCCTTTATATCGGCCAGCCGCGGCGAGGTTGCGGCGTCGTGCCCCCGGATGCAGCCGCGGCCGCTAGCCCGTACCGTGTCGTCCGCGTCGAACGGAATCGACGCGGTCTGCCGCAATGTCTGAAGAGAAGCCCGTCCTCGAGTACCAGTCGAAGCGTCGCCCCAAGAAGGAGCGGCGGCGATACGTGTGGCGGGCGGTGGCGTACCTCCGGCCGTACAAGCGGCAGGTGATCGTCAGCATCGTCTGCGCCTTCTTCGCCGGCGGCGCCTTCTTCGGCGGCCTGGGCGCGTTCCTGCCGGTCCTGCAGACCCTGCTCAATGGCGACACGCCACGCATGTGGGTCGACCGGATGGTGGCGGAACAGCGGTGGGGCATCGATCTGGCGGATGATCCCTCTGAACTCCAGATAATCGATGATTCTGGCCTCGAGATGGAGTTGACGATTTCGTCCACGAGTAAGCGCACCAATAAAGGTGTCTGGCCGAAGTTTGCGGGAGATGACGTCGAGCAGAACCTGAGCAGCCTCGCATCTGGCACTCCGTCTGACCTTGCTCCTTACGACACGGATGTCGTGCCCTACGTCAACGTTCCCCGCGGTGCCATCGTCAGCGATTACGGGAGCAGCACGACCGTTCGGCAGAACGACGTCTCCCTTCACCTCCGCCTCCTCCGTCGCGTCGTCTACCTGTTGCCCTCCAGCCCCGTCGGGGCGGCGGCGTGGATCATGGGGATCGCGCTCGTCCTCAACATCGTCAGCAACCTCTTCCGTTTCGTCCAGGAGTTCATCAGCAACAAGGTCGCGCTCTCGGCCGTCAACGACATCCGACGCGACCTGTACGACCACACGCTCCGAACGCCCATCGCCGGCTTCGGCCGGACTGGCACGGGCGACGTCACCAGCCGCATCATCGGCGACGCGGCCCAGCTGCAGGAAGGCCTCCGCACGCTCCTCGGCCGGGCCGTGCAGGAGCCGATCCTCGCGCTCTTCGGCCTGGCGTTCGCGCTTTGGCTCGACTGGCGACTGACCCTGCTCGTCATCGGCTTCGCCCCGATCATGCTGCTCGTCCTCAAACGCTTCGGCAAGAAGATGCGTCGCGCCGGCCGCAAGGCGCTCGAAGAAAACGCCGAACTTCTGGGGCAAATCGAGGGCACGCTGACGGGCATCAAGATCGTCAAGGCCAACAACGCGGAGGCCGCGGAAGTCGGCCGGCTGCGGGTCATCCTCGACAGTCTGCTGGGCTTCCAGCTGAGGCTCGCGCGGTACGACGCGCTAAGCACGCCGGTCATGGGCACGCTGGCAACGCTCGCCATCGGCGTCGTCTTCGTCGTGGCGATCTACCTCGTCCGCATCGACCAGAGCCTGAGCGCCGCCTCTGCGATCATGGTCTTCGCCTCGCTCGTGCAGATTGCCGAGTCGGTGCGGCGGATCAGCAAGCTGAACGTCGTCCTGTCCAAGGCCAACGCCGCCGGCGAACGGGTCTTCGAGATGATCGACCTGCCTGTCGAAAGTCAGAGATCGCAAAGACGCGAAGACACGAAGAGTGACGCGAAGAGCAGAGCAGATGATGAGGTGAGTGCTTCAGAACCTTCTCTCACCTTCGCGTCTGACTTCGCGTCTTCGCGTCTTCGCGATCTCCGAGTCGATGACCAAATCAGCTTCGATTCCGTCACCTTCGCCTACGCCGAGCACGAGCCGCCGGCGTTGCAGGATGTGTCGCTCAGCGTGCAGGCCGGCGAGTCAGTGGCCGTCGTCGGGCGGAACGGCAGTGGCAAGACGACGCTGCTCTCCATGCTGCCGCGGTTTTACGACCCGACGAGTGGCCGCGTGACCATCGACGGCACCGACGTCCGCGAGCTCGACCTGGCCGAGCTTCGCCAGCTCATCGGCGTCGTCACGCAGGACGCCCACGTCTTCGCCGGCACCATCGCTCACAACATCGCCTACGGCCGACCCGACGCGACGCGCGAGGAAATCATCGACGCCGCCAAACAGGCCGAGGCCCACGAGTTCATCCAGGACAAGCCAAGCGGCTACGACGCCTTCCTCTCCGGCCTGGGCGGGCAACTTTCCGGCGGACAACGCCAGCGTCTCAACATCGCCCGCGCGATCCTGCGCGACCCGCCGGTGCTGATCCTCGATGAGGCCACGAGCCAAGTCGACGCGCAAAGCGAGCACCTCATCCAACAAGCCATCGGCCGGCTCATGAAGGGGCGGACGACGTTCGTGATCGCGCACCGCTTCAGCACGATCCTCGACTGCGACCGCATCGCCGTCCTCAACGCCGGCCGCCTTGTCGCCGTCGGCCCGCACGACGAACTGCTGGACACGAGCGACGTCTACCGCGACCTCTACGAACGGCAGCTGGTCACGGCGTGACGCTCACACTCTCCCCATCGACAGCCCGAACGGAATCTCCGGCGGTTTGGGGAAGCCGCGGCGGGCGCGGTCGTTGCCTTCGCGGACGAGGCTGACGGCCTTCTTCAGGTCGGCCTCCGTGCGTTCGCGTCGGCCGTCCTCGATCGCGAGCAGGCCGCTGAGGCGGAGGATTTCGCGGAGGTGGGCGAAGCTCAGGCCGTCGGAGTTCTTGGCAGCGTCCTCGCGGGCCGACTGGCCGAGATGGTCGTCCTTGGCGAGGTTCTTTTCGAAGAACTCGCGTCGAAGGGCGAGGTCAGGGTTGGGCAACTCCATGACGACGTCGAACCGCCCGGGGCGGTTGTTGACGGCCGGGTCGAGCTTTTCGGGGTAGTTGGTCGTCGCGACCAGCAACAGGCCCTTGGCGTCCTGCCGCTCGACGCCGTCGATGAGGTTGAGGAACTGGCTGACGTCGACCTGCTCCAGCAGCCAGTTGAGGTCCTCGATGACCAGCGCAGCCGGGGCCTGGCGTTGCCAGCGGTCGATGATCTGGCGCAGCGCGTTCCCGCTGATCTGGCGGTCAGGCCGGAGCAGCATGAACGGCACCTTCGGCAGTCGCCCGCCGACCATGCGGAGCAGGCTCGTCTTGCCGTTGCCCGGCGGGCCGTGGAGCAGCACGCCACGTCGATACGGCACGTCGAGCTTCTTGTAGAGCGACTTCACGCCCGGCTTGAAGAAGCCCAGCAGGTCGCGATCCAGCCGCTGCCGCAACTCATCGCTGATGACGAGCTCCTTGCCTGCCGAGCGTTTGCGCTTGATGCGTGGCCCGTCGTGCGAGGCCGGCCCGCGGACGATCTGCCAGACCGCGACGTTGCCCTCGTGCCGCAGCTCCTTCACGCGGTCGCGCAGCTCGTCGTACGCCTCCTCGCTCTCGCAGGCCGCGAGCCAGAGCGTGTCGGGTGCGTTGTAATCCGGGTCGATCCAGTACCAGCGTGCCAAGGCGACGCGGAACTGGCCGACCATGAGGAAGCCGGGCTGGAAGAGGCGTCCCGGGCGAAAGGCGTCGGAGTCGTCGTTGCGGACGAGCACCTGTTCGGCCATGCCTGCCGGGCCGGTCAGCGGCGGGGCGGGTTCCCAGGTCGGCTGCGCTTCGCCTTCGTCGAGGAGTCGGTCGAGCGATTGCTCGACGTCGTACAGCTCGTCGTCGCCGGAGTGGAAGACGTGCCAGTTGCCGCAGTCCTTGCTGACGAGCCACCGCCGAAACGCCGCCGCGGCAAGCTCGGTGAGCGGCAGATTCGGCGGCATGACGGGCGTCGACGACCCAGCGGAAACGCCCGTTGCGAGTTCGGGCGTGGCCACAACGCGGCTGGATTCCGCAGCAGCCGCGGCGGCGGTTTCGGTAGCATCCTGATGCTTGTTGCTGACAGACATGGCGTTGCGCTTCTCGCCTGCCGAGACGCGTCCTTCGTCCCACGAGGCGGAACGGCGAGGGTAGGCCGGTAATGCGCGAGTTTCGGAAGTCGGCTCATGCGAATCGGTGCCGCGTGCCGATGTCCGCTACGTCCGGGACCTGGTGTCTGCGGGCGATGTTCCGAGGCCGTTCCCGGAGCTCCTGACCGACGATTCCAGCTGTCGACCATTCGGCAGGAGGCGTCCGATGATGCGACCGATTCGACTCCCGTTCGCCGTGGCCGTCCTGGCCGTGGTGACGTCCGCTGCTCCGGCCGACGAGCCGACGAGCGAGCCACGCGATTACGTCACGCTCGCAAGCGAGCTGGCAAGCGACGACTGGGCCACCCGTAAAGCCGCCGCCGAGGCGATCGTGCGTCGTGGCCGCAGTGTGCTACCGCGGATTGAGGCGACGCTCCAGCAGACCTCGGAGGACGAGGTCAACAGCGACCTCACGCTGGTCGCCGAAGCCGTCCGCGAGTCGGCGCACACGTCGTCGTCGGCAGTCAGCGTTCGGTCCGAATCCGTCGCCGATGTCATCGCCAGTCTGAACGCCGCGAGCGGCATGCGACTGATGCGTGGTTCCGGCCTCGCGAGCGATGTGAACGTCGACCGGCACGGCCCGTTCTGGCACGTCGTCGCCCAGCTCTGCCGTGATCACGACTGGGACATCGCCGTCAGTGCGGGTGGATCGCGAAACCTGCAAATGGCATTGGTTGCGGCGAACGGCGAGCGACAGCTTGCCGGACCGATGAGCGTCTCCGGCCCCGCGGCGGTGATCGTGAGGGCCGTGCGTCATTTGCGTGAAGTCGACTTCACGGCCGCGCTTCCGAGCATCGACGCACCGGCCAGCGTGGCCGACGATCACTCTCTTCGGGTCGAGCTCGAGGCGTTGCTCGAGCCGCGCTATCAGATCGGCCTTCGCGAGTTCCGCGTCGTCTGGGACGAGGCGACCAACGAGCAGGGCGTTGATCTCCTGCCGCCGGGACGATCGAGCGAGACGCCGCACGAGACCGTCGCGATCTGGTCGGCCGGTCGGCTGCGGCTCGGCGTCGACTTGGACGGACAAGCCACGGGCGAAACGTTCGGCATCGCCGGCACCATCTCTGGCGCCGTCGGCGGCGACATGTACCACGCCACCCTCGCTCCCGAGGCGACGCACCAGGAGTGGATGATCGCCGGCGAACCCGTCGCCGTGACGATCGTCCGCGGCGAGGACCTCACCGGCAGCCGCGGCCGACGGGCGCGGTGGCAGTTCCAGGCGACGCTCCGCAGCACGCCCGATCGCACGACCCAGCACCTGGTCTCGACGGCATTGACGGGACTTCTGCTCGAGAACGACGCAGGCCGACTGACGCGTGGCTCGACGCGCATCGATTTCGCCGACCCGATGGGCCCGCAGATCGAGATCGACTTCGTCGCCCGCGCCGAGGATGGCGAGGAGCACCCCTCCGCACGCTGCGAACTGCCACGACGCCTCGTCTGGCTCGAGCTGCCCTTCGCGTTCGACGGACTCCCGCTTCCGTGAGTCGTGGGTCGCGACTTGTGACTTGTGACTTGTGACTTGTGACTTGTGACTTGTGAAGCCCAGGGTTGAGCGAAGCGATGCCCGGGAGCGAGGGCGCAACGTGCTGCGTTCCCGGGCATCGCTCCGCTCAACCCGGGGCTTCGATTTCAGAAATCACTTCAATCGACCCCACGACCGAGGCGCAGCGCGGCTTCGAGGTCGAGGGTGCCTTCATGGAGCGCGCGTCCGACGATGACGCCTTCGACATCGGAACTGATGAGTGGCTGCAGATCGTCGATCGACCCGACGCCTCCACTGGCAAGCACGGGCAACTCGGTCGCGCGGGCAAGCTGTTGCGTGCCGTCGGCATCCGTCCCAGTCATCATGCCGTCGCGGGCAACGTCGGTGTACAGCAGCGCCGCCAGCGGCAAGGTTGACACGTCCGCGGCAAGGTCGAGCACCGCCACGTCCGTCGTCTCCTGCCAACCGCCCACCGCCACGCGGCCGCCTTTGGCATCGACGGCCAGAACCACCCGCCCGGCGATGTCGTCGCCACTGAGGATCGATTCCAACCACGCGCGATCGCGCACGCCGCGAGTCCCGACGACAACGCGATCGCAACCCGCGTTCAACAGGCGTCGCACGTCGTCGATCTCCCGTACACCGCCGCCGGCCTGGACCTTCAGCCGAGGCTCGGCCCGCACGATTGCTTCGATCGCCTCGGCCTGCTGTACCGCTCCGGCTTTGGCACCGTCCAGGTCGACCACGTGAAGCCGCTCGGCCCCGAGGTTCGCCCACTGCTGAACCAGCAGAGCCGGGTCGCGGTCGTAAGTCGTCTGCCTTTCAAAATCCCCCTGCGCCAGGCGAACGACTTCGCCGCCACGCAGGTC
Organism: Planctomycetota bacterium; assembly: GCA_038746835.1. Classification (NCBI taxonomy): domain Bacteria; kingdom Pseudomonadati; phylum Planctomycetota; species Planctomycetota bacterium. The sequence goes on from JBCDKH010000073.1 coordinate 15,174, forward strand.
GATGCTCGGGTAGATCGTCAGTCGGCCGCGACGCGATTCAGGCACGGGCGACCGTAGCCGGTCGTCGGGTCAGCACGCGGCGGTGTACCTTCAGAAACGCCGATGCCAGTGCGACACGCGGATCAACCTCGCTGTGCAAGACGATCTCCGAACACGACGGATGCGTTGCCTCGTGCGAGACCTGCACCTCGTCCTGCGTCGACGCACGCGGATCGGCAGACGAGTCGAGCCCGTCGGCTTCGCGGCGTCGGACTCGTCGAAGTGCCTGAGCGGCAGAGGCTGGGTGGAGTGGCGTGATGATCATAAGTCACCAACCGACGTACGATTCCGCAGCCGCCGTGTCCAATCG
>JBCDKH010000074.1 GCA_038746835.1 Planctomycetota bacterium
ACTGAAGGGTCTTCTCGTCGACGTCGCACACGCCGTTCTTGCCACCGGCCTCGATGGCCATGTTGGTGAGCGTCATGCGATCTTCGAGGGTGAGCGACGCGATGCCGTCGCCCGCGAAGTACATCGAGCGATAGGTCGCCCCGTCGACGCCGATCTCACCGATGACGGCGAGGATCATGTCCTTGGCGGTCAGATACGGCGGGATTTCACCGTCGAAGTCGAACCGCATTGTCGGCGGCACCTTGAGCCACGTCTTGCCGGTGCCGAGCACGAAGGCCGCGTCGGTGTTGCCGACGCCCGTCGCGAACTGTCCGAATGCCCCGGCCGTGCAGGTGTGGCTGTCGGTGCCGAGCAGAATCTCGCCCGGACGGACGTGCCCTTCCTCGGGCAGTGCCTTGTGACACACGCCCTTGTAGCTCGTCTTGGTCGGGTCGAGATACGGCGAGGGCATGCCCTCCTTCTCGATGAAGTCGGGGTCGTAATAGTACTTGAGGCCCTGGTCCCTGACGAACTGCCGGAGCAGCTGGACGTTCCGGTAACTCTTCAGGTCGGCCGTGAAGATGTAGTGGTCTGGCACGATCACCACGCGGTCCGGGTCCCAGACGCGAGCGTCCTTGCCGAACTCCTGCTGGAAGATGCCAACGGTGCCTGGGCCGCAGACGTCGTGCGTCATCAGCACGTCAACATCGACCCAGACGCTTTCCCCCGGGCGAATCGACGCCTTCTGGGCGTGCTTGGCCAGAATTTTCTCCGTGATCGTCATCGGCAACGGCATGGCACCAGACAGTATGCGTCGTGCAAGGGCTTTCGGCTAAACCGATCGCACGGAGATGTCGATTGCCGTCAAGTGAGCCGCCGTCGATCTCAATGCACACGCTCAGCGGATGCCGCTTCGTCGACGGCATCGGATGAAGCAATGCAGAGCCTTGGCCTAGGGATGCGGCTATCACCCGCTGACACTTCTGAACGCTCGATCGGCATGCCGTGCGCCTCCGACCATCGAACAAGAGCGGTTACGCCGCAGCAGCAGACTGCTCTGAAGAATTTGACGTGCGAGACGATGGCGCGGAACAAGCTGCGCGGAATCGGCTGCAGCGCAGCCGACTGTTGTCGAGACTTGGAGACATTGGAAACCATTGTCACGGCGACGCAGCACGGCGTCATGCTCGTCGATGAGCAGAATGTCATCACGTACGCCAACCGAGCGTTCACCGACCTGACTGGCCTTGAGGTCGGCGAGTCGATGGGCCAGTTCCCGCGCGAAAGACTCTGCGGACCTGACACGGATCCGGTCGCCCTTGCCGAGATGCGCTCCCAGATGGCCCAGGGCAGGCCCGTCACACGCAAAATTCGCAGCTACGCAAAGAACGGGCAGACGTATTGGGCCGAAGCCGAGCTGCAGCCGCTCCACGACGAGCGTGGTCGGGTCACGCAGTGGCTCGTCGTCGAACGCGACATCACACTGCAACACGAGATCTTGCTCGAACAGCAACGAATCGAGGACCGGCATCGAATGGTGCTCGATTCCTCGCTCGACGCCATCGTCACGATGGGGCCGACTGGACAGATCACCGGCTGGAATCGTCAAGCGCGGATCATCTTCGGTTGGACCGAGGCCGAGGCGATTGGACGTCAGCTATTTGAAACGATCATGCCAAGCGAGCAACGTCTGGCACATGACCGCTGGTTCGCAGGTCTTGATGCTGGCGATCGCGAGGTCATCGGCGAGCGGCTCGACGTCATCGCACTGCGGCGTAGCGGACAGACCTTCCCAGCCGAACTGTCGATCGTTCCACTGCGCTCGGGCAACGGCGTCGTCGAGTTCAGCCTCTTTGTCCGAGATGTGAGCGAGCAACGAGCAACGCAAGCAAAGATTGCCTCCCAGGAGAAGCGGATCGCAAGTATCGCGGAAAACTCGCCTGGCGTGCTGTTTCAGTGGCACCTGGACGAAGATGGTCAGCACTCGATGCCGTTCGCAAGCCATGCAATCGAGGAGATCGTCGGCGTGGAAGCGTCGGATGCGATGCGAGACATTGCCCTGTTTCTGGACCGCGTCAATCCGGACGATGCCGCGGAGATGTTGCGTCTCGTTCGATCATCAGCCAACGATCTGACCCCATGCGAGTGGCGAGGGCGAATCATCAAACCAAACGGCGACGTGCGCCACATCCATGCAAGGAGCCGCCCTGAACGACTGATGGACGGTTCTGTACTTTGGGACGGACTTCTGACCGACGAAACCGAGGCCAAGCGCATCAACACGGAGCTAGAGCACGCCAAAGAAGCAGCCGAAGCTGCCAGCGTCGCCACGAGTGCGTTCCTTGCCAACATGAGCCATGAGATCCGGACCCCGCTCAGTCACGTGATCAGCTTTGGCGATCTAGTCGAGCAGAACCTCGTCGCCGACGCTGGAGGACCTGAGCCGACCGTCCCGCTCTCCACGGCCGAACGTCTCGAAGCATCGCAAACAATCTGCCGAAGTGGCCGGCACCTCCTGACGGTGCTCAACGACATCCTCGACATCTCGAAGATCGAAGCTGGGCGGATGGATATTGAGGAAGTCGAATTCGATCCGGCAACGGTGGTCGAGGAAGTGGCAGGCCTGACGAGTGTGAATGCGGCCGAGAAGGGACTCACCTTCGAAGTCTGTTACGAAACGCGTATCCCACAAAGTATCCTGGGCGATCCGACACGACTGCGTCAGTCCCTTTTGAACCTGGTCGGCAACGCTGTCAAATTCACACGCAACGGCGGTGTCATGCTGCGAGTGCGTTGTGACGCAGCGCAAGAACCATTGCGACTCGTCTTCGATGTCCTCGACAGTGGCATCGGCATCTCCAAGGAGCATCAACAGCAGCTTTTCCAAGCCTTCGTGCAAGCCGACATCAGCGCGACAAGGAAGTTTGGGGGAACCGGACTCGGATTGGCGATCAGTCGTCAGTTCGTTCGGCTCATGGGTGGCGAGCTGACGTGCACAAGCACGCTCGGCCTCGGCAGTCATTTCACCATCACGCTCCCGATTGACTCTGACGGAGTCAGCATGGTCCTCCATGACAGCCTTCGGGACATTGCTTCAACCCCCAATTGCATGCTTGACAACATCCGAATTCTTCTCGTCGAGGATGGGCCCGAAAACCAGTGGCTCATCGGCATCCACCTCCGCAACGCCGGCGCCGACGTCGTTTCTGCAGCCCACGGGCGCTCAGGCGTGGAAGCTTTCAATGACGCGAAGACGGCCGGCGAGCCGTTCGATGCGATTCTGATGGACATGCAGATGCCCGTCCTCGATGGCTACGGCGCGACGGCCGAGCTTCGCGAGAGCGGCTGCACCATCCCGATCATCGCGTTCACCGCGCACGCAATGATCGGCGACAAGGACAAGTGCCTCGCCGCAGGCTGCGACGCTTACCAAACCAAGCCGATCGACGGGCCTCTCCTGGTCGAGACGATTCGGAACCTGGTCGACACGAGCCGCGGCAACGCAAGCGACGAGGTCCGCGAAGCCGCCTGAGCTTGCGACGGTCACCCACCTTGCGTCGATACAGTTGACGATGATCCGCCCTCAGCCTTCTGGCCGAAACGCCGGTGCCGGCGCGGCCTTTGCGCGACTGCGAAGCCGCTCCCGCTTTTGGAGTGTCTCGACCTGGCTGATCGTGCTTTGCATCAGCATCCACGTGATCGTCAATATTCTCGCGCGGTTTGGTCCCAACCTGTATGCGTTTGGATGGTTCTCGGTGAGCGAGACCTTCGCTGGCCTCCAGGCTTGGCGACTGGTGACGTTCCAGTTCCTTCACGGCAGCTTGCTCCACCTCGGAATGAACTGCCTTGGGCTGTGGGTGTTCGGTTCGATGGTCGAACGTCGCCTCGGTAAGGCACGAACGCTCGCGTTATACCTCGTTTGCGGCTTTGGCGGTGCTTTCGGCTTTGTCCTGCTCTTCGCGACGGGGATCGTTCGGGCGACCTCGACGACACCGCTCATCGGCGCTTCGGCAGGCGTCTTTGGTCTCATTGCCGCGGCAATGCGGCTCTTCCCGAATCGCATCCTGCACTTGGTGTTTCCTCCAATCGACATCACGGTCTTCCGCGTTGGTGCCGTCTACCTCGCGCTGGCGGCTTTCATCGTTCTGGCACACGGCAATCGTCTCGATGCGAACGCCGGCGGCGAGGCGGCGCACCTTGGCGGGGCCGCTGTCGGCTGGCTTTTGGCCGGCCACCTCGCCCTGCTCGCCTGGGCCGACCGCATCGTCCCGCCGCAGTGGCGCATGCCTGGTCACCGGCATCAGACGTCGCGTGACACGCCGATGCCCAAGGGCTGGAAGTACCACGACTACCGCTGATCGCTCAGATCCCTTCGACGAGCGTGTCGACCGCGTAGAGGCCGGTCCGCGACGTCATGAAGAGCGTCTTCATGCCGTCGCCGCCGAACCGGCAGTTGGCGGGCGACTCGGGGCAGAGGATCTTGCCGATCCGCGTGCCATCTGGCTGAAAGACGTGCACGCCGTCGCCAGCGGTGACGAACAGCCGACCTCCCGTGTCGACGCGCATGCCATCCGGCACGCCCTCGTCGATCTCGCAGATCACCGTGCCGCCCGACAGCGATCCGTCGTCTGCGAGATCGAACACCCGAACGTGCTTGCGCGAATCGTCGTTGATGTAGAGCTTGGACAGGTCCGGCGAAAAGCAGAGCCCGTTGGGCCTCTCGAAGTCGCGAACGGCAGGCACCGCTGACGTGGCTCCGGCATCGAGTCGAAACACCCACATGCCGCCATAGCTGGAGTGCTTTGCGAACTTGTCGTCGCTCATGCCGTGCACCGGATCAGTGAAAAAGACTGCACCGGTTTTTGGATGGACGACAACGTCATTGGGCCGATTGAGCGGCAGCGGCTCGCCGCCGTCGACGTAGCTGTCGACCAGTACTCGTCGCTCACCGCCGATGGCCGGCTCGGTGATGCTGACGCATCGGCTTTCGCCTTCGCACGTGTAGAGGTGGCCGTCGCTGTCGGTGGTGTTTCCGTTGGCGTTGTGGCTTTCGTCGCGATAGACGCTCACGCCGGCTGACGCGCTCCAGACGTACATCTTCGACGCCGGGATATCGCTGAAGACGAGCCGATCGCCCAGCCAGACGGGTCCTTCGAGGAACTTGAATCCGTCCGCCAGCTTGCGGACCGGGGCGTCGTGCGCGACGACTCGGTCCATCTCGACAGGCATGTCATCTTTTCGGGTCGGCAGGTCGCTCATGCCCCCACGATAACCACTAAAGCTCCAGCACGATCATTCGCTTCTCGGTGTAGCCGCTACCGACGTTCGTGAGCTGGACGTCGCCGCGTGTCGCTTCGCGGGCGATGTGGGAGTGGCCACACACGACGTGGCGGACGTTGCGGAATGTCGTCGCGACATCGCCGAAGATGGGGCTGCCGAGGTACGCACGGGCGAAGGCGTACTTCAGTCGGTCGGGCGGAATCGCCCCCGAGGGCCGACGTGGCAGAAGGTCATTCGTCGGGCAGACGTGCACGCCCACCGCCACACGCTCGGCCTCCGACACGGCCTGAAGGTCCTTCCGAAGCGATTCCGCCCGTTCGCGGCAGAAGAGTGTGTCGTCGGTCAGGCCCTGAATGAAGCGAGCGTCGTTCCATCGGGCGAAGAAGCTTCGAGCATGCTCGGGAACGTCATCCGCCCCAGGACGCAGGTCGTTGCCGCTCACGTACGCCGCAGCCGCGGGACTGAGCTTGTCGCGATAAAACCGAATCGGCAGGCCCAACCCCTCGTCGGCAAAACCGTAGTCGTACCAGCCGCTGGTCCCGACGACCGCGACGTCGCCGTCACGCCACGGATCGCCTGGCAGCCAGTGCCATCCGCAGTCGCGAACGCGTCGGGGCAGTTCCCGCCGAAGCAGCTGGTGGACGTCGGTCTTGTCGATTCGGCTCCAGTACTCGTGATTTCCGGGCAGGAACAGCCGCGGCCGTCCGTCATCCGCGAAGAGCGAGAGCGCCTCTTCCAGGTGACGCTCGTCACTCGTGGCCGCGTCGCCGGCGATGAGCAGTGCGTCGGCATCGGTCGTCGGCCAGGTGCGCGCGAGCTCCTCTGCCGCGGCGCGGCTCTTGGCGACGTCGTGATGGACGTCGGCGGTGACGGCAAGTCGGAAGGGTTGCCCCACGGGGCCGATTGATAGGCCGGACGCAACAACGACCCGCAGCAAGCCCCTACTCTGCCCGACCGGATGTCCACGTCAGCGGCCTCGAACAATCACGACCAGAGCCTCCCGCCGCTGCAGCTCAAGCACGTCGTCAAGACCTTCGGGGACGGCGCGGTCACGGCCGTCGATCAGGTCGATCTGACCATCGAGCCGGGCACGCTCACGGCCATCATGGGTCGCAGCGGCAGCGGCAAGAGCACGCTGCTCCACCTCGCCGCCGGTCTGACACGTCCGGACGAGGGGCACGTGGAGGTCGCCGGCGAGGACTTAGCGACGATGGACGATCGCCGCCTGACGCTCTTTCGCCGAAGGCAGATTGGGCTTGTTTTCCAGAGCTTCAACCTGATTCCGACGCTCGACGCCCGCGAGAACGTCGCCCTGCCGCTGACGCTCGATCGCAAGCACTACGCCGATGAGCACGGCGACGCCTCGCCCAGCGATCGCGCGACGCAACTCCTCGGCATGCTCGGGCTGGAAGATCGTGTGACCCACCGGCCCGATGCCATGAGCGGCGGAGAGCAGCAACGCGTCGCCATCGCCCGCGCCCTCGCGGCCGATCCCGCGCTGGTGCTCGCCGACGAGCCGACCGGCAACCTCGACTCCGCCAACGGCGAGGACGTCTGCGTCCTGCTTCGCGGCTTGGTCGACCAGGGACGCACGATCGTCATGGTGACGCACGAGCCGGCCGTCGCGGCGTTCGCGACGCGGACCGTCGTCATGAAGGACGGCCGCGTCGTCGACGACTTCGCGGTCGAATCCGGTGACGACGGCGTGCGACACCTCGCCGAGCGATACCAGTCGGCGACCGCGTGATCTCGCGTGATGTTTCGGCTTGTCCTGGCCAACCTCCTTCGGCGTCCGGCGCGGACGATCCTGACTGTCGCCGCCATCGCTCTCAGTGTCGCGCTCGTCGTCAGCACGACCAGCGGCTACGCCTCGGCCGAGCTGGCGGTCCGTGGGTTCATCAACGACTTTCTCGGCTCGGACGACCTCCGCATCGACCAGCGCACCGACTCCGACGGCATCCCCGGCTCGTTCATCAACGAGCTTCGCCGCGACCCGCAAGTCGCAAACGCCTACGGCCGACTCGCGGTCAATCGGCACCTGCGAAGCTCCACCGGCGACGCGATCGCGACGCCCTTCACGGTCCTCGGCGTCGATCCGGACACCGACGGCTACATCAGCCGATTGCCGCTGGATTCGGGCAGGCTCTTCGACGAGATCGACGCCAACGAGATCGTGCTCGACACCTTCGCGCGCGACAATCTCGGCGTCGAGCTTGGCGACACGGTCACCCTGCCAGGGCCGGCGGGCAATGTCGATCTGGAGGTCGTCGGCATCATCTTCAAGCCCGGCATCCTCAACATCATGGGAGCCCAGTCGATCTACATGCCCCTGCGAACGCTGCAGGAGCTGACGCGACCCGAGGCTCCCGATCGCCACTCGACCGTGCTGGCGGAGTTGGTTCAAGGCGCGGAGATTGGACCTGTTGTCGACCGACTCGCTGATCGATTCGAAGCCGAGGGCAAGCCGTGGCGGCCGATCTCGCTGCGGGCGACGCGCGAGACCGTCGACGACGGACTCGCCGTCATGAACCTGCTGTCGCTGATGGGCGGCATGGTCAGCCTGCTGGCGGCTGCGTTCATCGTGTTCGGAACGCTTTCGATGGGCGTGGCAGAGCGGCAGCGAACGCTGGCGATGCTCCGCAGCATCGGCGCGACCAAGTTACAGGTCGCCGGCGGTGTTGTCGGCGAAGGCTTGATGCTGGCATTGCTGGGCGTGACGATCGGTGTGCCGCTCGGCGTCGTCTTCGTCTTTGGCCTGACCACGACGTTCAGCGCGATCTTCTCTGCAGGTGTGGCGATCGGCTGGCTCGGCATCGTCGCGGCCGTCCTCGGCATGGCAGCGATCGCGATGCTCGCCTCGGCGGCGCCGGCGTGGACGGCGTCCCGGGTCGATCCGCTGTCGGCTATGCGCCCGGCGGCCGCTCCCGCGCGGAAGGGACCGCCTTGGCGCAGCTTCGTCATCGGGCTGTTCCTGATGTCGATCGACGTGCTGCTGCTGTGGCTGCCACTGCCGATCATCGACGGGCTGTACGAACTTGAGCGGAACGTGCGATTCTGGATGCACTTCCTGATCGGGCTGCCGCTGCTCATGCTCGGGTTCTTCCTGATCGCCCCGATGCTGATCTGGCTGGCCGACCAGGTGCTGAGTCGCCCTGTCTCTCGCCTCCTCGGCCTGACGCCGGGGCTTTTGCGGCAACAGCTGGGCGGTGGCCTCTGGCGTGCGGCGGGCACGGCGGCGGCGCTCATGGTCGGGCCGGCGGTGCTCATCGTCATGAACACGCAGGGCCGCAGCGGCATCGAGGGGTGGCAACTGCCCGACGACTTCCCCGACGTCTTCCTCTACAACAAGAACGGCATCCCTGCAGACCGCATCGACGAGCTCGGCGAGGTCGATGGCTTCGCCCGACTGCCCGACGGCTCGCCCGACATCTCACCCATCGGCTATCTCCACCCGCGGCTCGGCGACAGCTTCTTCGCCATCGCCGGCGGCGTAGCGATCGAGAGCACCATGTTCATCGCGATCGATCCCAATCGGATCTTCACGATGATGGACCTCGACTTCACCGCCGGCGACGCCGACTCGGCCGCCCGACTACTCGATCGCGGCGTCCGCGCAACGCTTGACGACGGCACCAGCGTCTTTGGCACGATCGAGCCGGGCGACGTCCTCAAGACGCTCGAGACCGTCGACGAGCCCGGCCGCGACATTCCAATGGCCGAGGTTGTCTCGACCGAGGGAGCGCACTTCCTCATCGTCACAGAGGAGTTTCGCCAGCTCCGCGGGCTCGGCCCGGGCGATCCGTTCATCCTTCGCAAGCCCGGTCAGGGTTTGGTCGGCAGAATCCGCGGCGAGCCGGTGGAGTTCATCATCACCGGCGTCGTCCGGAGCCCGGGGATCGACGTGATGGTCTCCAGCTTTGACCTTTCGAACCAATTCGAAGGCCAAAGCGCCGCGAGTGTCTTCGGCACGCTCGACGACGCGCGTCAGCTGTTCAACATGCAGGACGTCTTCCTCGTCGCGGCCAACCTGGAGATGGGCATCGACAAGGAGGTTGTCGTCGCCCGCGTCGCCGATCAGCTGGGCGACAGCGGCATCGCGATCAGCGACGTCCGCCAGCTCAAGTTCGAGATTCAGCAAGGCCTTAAGCGGCTGCTGCTCGTCGCCGGAACGGTCGCGTGGGCGGCGCTGGCGGTGTCGAGCCTGGGCGTGACGAACACCGTCATGGCCGGCGTTCGGTCGAGGCGCTATCAGCTGGGCGTCCTCCGGGCGATCGGCGTGACGCGGGGCGAGATGGGTCGGCTGATCGTCGCCGAGGCCGTGCTGCTGGGCCTCGCAGCGGCAGCGCTGGGCATTTCGGCGGGGTTGCTCATGGCCATGAATTCGCGACAACTCCAGTCATGGACAGTCGGCTACGTCCCGCCGTTACGCGTCGCGTGGGACGTCATCGTGATCGGCGTGGTGACCGTGATCGTGGTCAGCATGCTGGCCGCGTGGTGGCCTGCCCGGCGGGCATCGCGCGAGCCGGTCCTGTCGCTGCTGTCGGCGGGCAGGTCGGCGACGTGAGAAGGTCGTAAGCTCTCCGCGACCTCTCGCGATGAGCCAAGTGCGTCCACCAGTCTCGTCCGCTCGCTCGTCGTCTGCCGTCGTGGGTGAGGCCCACGCGACCTTTGCCCGCGACGAGCTGGTGAAGGTGCTGAGCCAGTACGACCTCGGCCCGGTGGACGCGTTGGACGACTTTCCTCGTGGCAGCCGCAAGGCACCCAAACTGGTCCTCAAGACAAAGAGCGGCCGGTACCTGCTCAAGCGTCGCGCCCGAGGCCGAGGCGGCGAGGATCAGAACAAGGTCGCCTTCTGCCACGCACTGCAGGACCACCTCGCGGCCAAGCAGTTTCCGCTGCCGCATCTGGTGCCCACGCGCGACGATTCGGTCTCTGCCGGCGGGACGATGCTCGTGCTCGACAAGCAGATTTATGAGCTGTTCGAGTACATCCCGGGCGACGCGTACAACCAGAGCCTGGAGAGCACTTTCGACTCTGGCCGAGTTCTGTCGCTCTACCACACGCTGCTGGACGACTTCGAGACCAGCCACGAGACGCCCACTGGCAGCTACCACGGAGCGGTCGCGGTCGAGAAGGGTTTCGACCGCATTCTTGCACACTTCGCCGGGAACAAGAAAGTCGCAGGCGTCTGCCGGTTTCTGCTCGACAGCTACCTGCACGCGCGTGACTCGGCCGACGACGCGGGCCTGAGCGACTGGCCGCCGCAGATCGTCCACGGCGACTGGCACCCGGGCAACATGCTCTTCCGTCAGAAACGCGTCACCGCCGTCATCGACTACGACTCGGCCAGGCGTCTTCCGCGTGTCATCGACTCGGCCAACGGGGCCCTGCAGTTCTCCATCCTCGGCGGCGGCGAGGACCTCGCTAGCTGGCCGGAATATCTCGACGAGAGCCGGTTCAAGCGGTTCCTACGCGGGTACGACGAGGTGTCGATGCTCAGCGAGGCCGAGCTGACGAGCACGCCGTGGCTGATGGTCGAAGCTCTGATTGCCGAGGCGGTCTACCCGATCGCGGCGACGGGTCAGTTCGGCAAGCTTGAGGGTGCCGGCTTCCTCGACATGGTCCAGCGCAAGGTCGTTTGGCTCCAGCAGAACGCCGACCGCCTGGTCAGCGTCGTCGGGAACTGAGCCAGGCTGACTACAGCTCAGCGAACTCGAACGTCTCGGAGGCCGTCTCCGTCTCGGCGGTCAATTCGATGCCAGCGAAGGCGTCGTCCTTCTCGGACAGCTCGTGGCGGATCGCCTGCGCGTCATAGCCGTCGCGGCCGAGGAGTTTGGCGAAGACCTCGCCTTCGACGTGCGTGCCGGGAAGCGGCTCGATCGCCGGCTCGAAGGGCTGGATGCGGTTGTCGATGTTCTCCCACGTCCCGTCCTTCTCCGCCCATGTCGCTGCGGGAACAACAACGTCGGCCGCCTCAACAATCGCGTTCGGGATCGTCTCTGTCGTGACGACGAAGGCATCCTTCAGTGACGCCGGCATTGCGTCGGTCGTCACCCACTTGTCGAGGTAGTTGCCTGTGACCCAGGCCCCTTTGACGTCCATGCTGGAAAGCTCGTCCCATTGCGCAGTCTTGCCGCCGAGGAGCTTCAGCACGCGTTCGATGCCGCGCTTGTTCGGCACCTTCTCGGCGCGAATGCGGAACGTCTCGTCGCCCGTGATGTAGTGCTTGAAGACCTCGTCCTCACCCGCTGTCGGGATCGGCCCGAGCACGAGTGTCGCTTCGGGATCAAGCTCCCGAATCAGAAGGCCTAGCAGATACGCCTCCTCGCTGGCAAGCATCGGCGAGAGGACCGCGACGAGCGAGCCATTGCCATTCGACTGGACGGCCTGCTTCAGCCCGTTCATCGCCGCGTCGAGTGCATCGCCGGCACCGGCGGGCTCCTGGATGCCCTTGTCTTTCACGATGGCGTACCGAAGACGGTCGTCGCGATGGACGGCCTTGTACGTGTACCGCGTGTCGTCGCTGATCCACCAGTCGTTGACGTCCGTGTTGTACCGCGGCTTGACACGCCAGATCTTGCCTTCGTTGTGCTGCAGGTAGACGTTCTCACCACCGGCGTCTGCCGGGGAGATGCTGCGGGCGTTCTTCAGCAGCCAGACCCGCTGCTGGAAGAGGAAGTCCCGATCGAGCAGCGCCCCGACCGGGCACAGGTCAACGACGTTGCCCGACAGCTTGTTGTCCAGCGGCGCGCCGGGATAGATGTCGATCTGCTCCGTGCTGCCGCGTCCCTTGACCATCAGCTCGCCCTCGCCGCTGACTTCGCGGGTGAAGCGGACGCAGCGGGTGCACATGATGCACCGGTCGTTGTAGAGCATCACGTGCTCGCCGACGATCTTCTTGGGCTTCTTGCCCTTGTCCTCTTCGAAGCGGCTCTCGCTTCGGCCGTACTGGTAGCTGTAATCCTGCAAGTAGCACTCGCCCGCCTGATCGCAGACGGGACAGTCGAGCGGGTGGTTGACGAGCAGGTACTCCATGACCTGCTTCTGGTTGGCCACGGCCCTGGGCGACTTGGTGTGGACGACCATGCCATCGCGAACCGGCGTCTGACACGTCGGCAGCAGCTTCGGAGCCCCTTCGACCTCGGCCAAACAAATCCGGCACGACGCCACCACACTCAGCCCTGGGTGGTAGCAGTAATGCGGCAACTCCATGCCCGCCCGGAGGCAGGCTTGCAGGATCAACTCACCCTGCTCAGCCTCAATCGTCTGCCCGTCGACCGTAATGCTCGGCATGGCAGCAGCGTAGGGGAGACGACGAAAGGTTTCACGGGATTGAGCCTTCCTGCCACATCACGGCCGCACGGGTTGCGTCGTGGTCATCTTCTGCAGTCGGCGCGTCTCAGTGGCCATCAGTCGCTGGGCCGCCTTGCTTGGAGCGAGCTCTGTTCTCGAAAGCAGAATTGCATCTCGGAGTTGTCCTGACCATCGAGATCTTCTTGACTCAATTGGCAAAAACAGGGCCGACTCGCCCGTCACGACGAGTCGCAGCGATTGACCAGGAGCCGTCGGCTGTTCCGGCCGAAGCTCAATCAACAGGGTGTTTTTGGACGCCCGAGCGACCGTCAAATCGATGGTCTCCAGTCGCATCGCACTGCCGAAGGCCATCTTCGCTTCTCCATCGCCTCGAATGGTCAAAATGCCGAAGCCACTCTCGTCGAACGAGATCACTTTGCCTGCCCAGGTTCCCTCGACGTCAGCGACTGAGACGGCCTCCTCATCATCCTCCCGCTCGGCGAAGGCATCCATTTCTCTCAGAGCGTCACCGGCCACTCCTGATGAGGCGAATGGCTTGGGAAGATATCGCAGCAGATCGTCTCTTCCGACAGCCTGCTCCGGCTTCAGATCGACCCGCGACGCAACCAGCCAATCGCCGGTCTCCTCGACCTTCAGCAGGAGGCTGTTTCCGTCGGTGACGTAGCGATAGTCCGTCGCGACATCCGTGCTGCTGAGCGTCATCTTCCCCGCGACGGGGACATCGAACGTGAACTCCACCCGCTCGCCATCGGCCGTCAGATTAACGCCGGTGCCATCATCGCCAAACGCGACGACGTCCCCGTCCTTCGTCAACCACGTGCCGATCAGGCCCTGTGCGGCCGAAGCAGTCATCAGAATTAGGACGGCCACGATGACCCAAGGTGCTCGCATGCTTCGAGCCTACTGCAGCGATCCGGTCTACAGAATTGGAAACTTGTAGTTCACGTCGTCCCGCGATCGCGAAGCTGCCAACCGATGGCGAAGAGCCCAATGAGGATCATCGCCATCATGGGCAGCACCCAGACGAAGCCGAATCGCTCCAGCGTCAGCGGCAGGATCAGGACCGTGATGAACCCGCCGCCGATGAAGGGGGCCGAGAGCGGCGAGGCGGTGGCGTAGTCGCTGGCGGCGTCGGTTTCGAGGTCGCGGTCGACGATCCGGAGCAGCAGCATGCCCTGGGCCGTCGTGGCGGTGCTCATGCCGTAGTTGATCAGGCCCAGCTCGAACCAGTGGCTCTTCGGCAGCAGCTTGCGACCCACTACCAGCAGGCAGAACGCCACCCAGGCGAAGCCGACGCCGAGGAGGATCAGCACCGGCAGCAAAAAGTCGGCGGCGGCTTCGAGGCGAAGCGTGGCCAAGGCGGCGACGATGAGGACTTCCATCGAGATGCCGACGAGCCGGGCGATGCTCCGGCCGTCGATGAGGTCGCCGACACCCAGTAGATGCATGGCCTCGCGTGTGAGCCACCCGCCGATGAGGGTGAAGAGGAAGAGCGGGATCTTGCCGACGAAGCCGAGCTGCTGTTCCGTCGCGATGAGCCCCGCCCCGAGCAGGAAGAGCTGCTGGAGCAGGTAGCCGATGCCGAACGCGACGCCGAGCAGGCAGAGCTGGAACGCCAGCGGGTCGATGACCTCGCTGCGGACCGTGGCGAGGGATGAGGGCTTTGGGTCGGAGCGATCTTCGAGCCCCGAGACGACGGGGACTTTGAACTCCGACGCCGCGACGCCAGTCGCGGATTCGGGAGGGAGAACGCTGTCCCCGGTTTCTGAAACCCCAGATCCGCGACTGGTGTCGCGGCGTCGGTCCGATTCACGATCAGTTGGTCCGCCCCGGAGCCACCCGCGTCGTACGCCCACGTTGACAAAGAAGATGCCGCTGACGACACCGTAGAGCAGGCCGGCCGTAGCGAACAGGAACGCGAGGTCTCGGCCCTGCGGGAAGCCCAGGCCGTCGAAGACTTCGCCCATCGCCGCCGCGGTGCCGTGGCCGCCGGCGAAGCCGGTTTCGATTAGTTGCCCGAAGCTTGGCGGGACGTCGAAGAAGGGGTAGATCAGGAACGCACAGGCCAGCAGTCCGACGAACGCCTGGCCGAAGACGATGATCCAGACGACGATGCCCTGCCGACTCGCGGCGACGATCGCTTGGCTGAACTTCTTGCCCGGCCGCTCCATCAGCAGGCCGGCGAAGACGACGGCGATGAGCAGCGACGGCCAGCCGTCGATGACGTTCGAGATGCTCGTGAAGCCGTCGCTGAGGCTTGGGCTCACGGTCTGCCGCACCGCAAGCTGCATCACGCCGAGGCCAACGAGCCCGCCGACGACGCTTGCCGGGATGAAGAGGTATCGCAGCGGCCCGAACGTTGCGCGAAGGGCGAAGCCGACCAGGAGCATCGCCAGCACGAAGAGCGTCGAGAGCAAGTAGGCGTCTGCCATGCGGTGTGGACGCTAACAGGTCGGGTGCCGCTCTGTATGAACGCCTTCGAAGTGCTGGTAGCTGCGGGGCTATGGCCCGCAGTCGGGCGTCCTGCAACTGGCTTCAGACTGCGGGCCGTAGCCCCGCAGCTACCTTGATTTAAAGTTCACATGGCCCGTCAATCTGAGCGAGCGAAGCGAGTCGAAGGACCTCGTCTGCTCGTCGCGACGCAACCGCTGCGAGGTCCCTCGGCTCCGCTCGGGACGACGGATGGGGCGTCAGTCCCAGCTCAGCCGTAGGGCGACGACGCCGCGGGGCGGCAGGTCGAGGCGGACGAAGGCTTGCCCGTTGGGGGCCTCTTCGATGAGGTATCGCTTCTCCTCCGGATGGAAGAGATCGCGCATCTGCCAGCCGGGAGGGTTGAGGGACGCATCGACGCCGACGCAGAGCCCAT
>JBCDKH010000075.1 GCA_038746835.1 Planctomycetota bacterium
CCAGGAGTCAGCACAATCTCCGAACTCAGCACGCTGCTGAAGGTGAAACCAAAACACATCCTGAAGACGCTCGTTTTCAGGAAGGCGTCAGGTGGTTGGGTTCTGGCGGTAGTCCGGGGCGATCATGAAGTGAATGTCGCAAAACTTCAGGTAGAGGTGGAAGAGCCCGTCACGCTTGATGAGGTCGCGGCCAAAGAGGCTGGTTTCTCAATCGGTTTTGTTGGTCCGGGCGATCAAGAGCGTGCCGAAGAGATGATCGTCGACTTCGACGCATTCAATGGGGGGTTTTGGGTCGCCGGTGCCAATGAGCCTGATTACCACGTCAAGCACTTCACCTGGCAGCGAGACACGGCGTCCTCGAACACGCGTTTCCAGATATCGCAGTCACATCTTCTGGGTGATCGAATCAGGCCCGCAGACATCCGCAACGCCGTAGATGGTGACCCGTCGCCGATGAACGATGGCGGCGTCCTCAAGGAATCCCGCGGCGTCGAGGTCGGGCACGTCTTCAAGCTCGGCACCGTCTACTCCGAGAAGATGGGCGCGACGTTCCTCGACGAGAACAACGCGGAAAAGCCGGTCATCATGGGCTGCTATGGCATCGGCGTCGGGCGGATCCTGCTGTCGGCCGTCGAGACGTCCCACGACGAACGCGGCATCCAATGGCCGGTCAACATCGCGCCGTACGAGGTGGTCGTGACGCCGATCAAGTACGACGGCGTGGCGAAAGAAAAGGCCGACGCGATCTACGACGAGCTGAAGGCGAAGGGCGTCGACGTGTTGCTCGACGACCGCGACGATCGTCCCGGCAGCAAGTTCGCGGACGCCGACCTCATCGGGATTCCGCTGCGGGTCGTCGTAGGCGATCGCGGTCTGGAGAAAGGCGTTGTCGAGCTCAAGGACCGCCACACCGGCGAGACAAGCGATGTCGCGGTCGATAACGCGGTCGAGACGGTCCTGCAGCGGCTCGGTGCATTGCGGGATTTGACGCCGACATCTAACGTGCAGGCGTGATGCTCCAGCGGCTACTCCGGCGTTTGGGACTCCCCGCGATCGCCGCCGTCGGGGTGGCCATCGCGACGATGCCGACGTGGGCCCAGCCCGCCGGGCGTGGGCAGACGAGCAATGTGCCGCTGCTGACCGAAGAGCAGATCAACCTCGTCCGACAGGCCGAGCTCCAGCCGCTGGACGGCCAGAGCCGAGGGCCACGCATCCGGTTCGACGAGAACCTCATCCGCCGATTCGTCGACGCCCGACCCGAGCTCGACTTCCGTGCGTTCAACACCGGCGGCGACGTCGCCAAAGCCCTCTTCATCCTCGAAAACGGCACCGAGGAAGAGCAGGCCGACGTCCTGATCCTGACCGATCCGGCATCGCTGGAGTTGTTCAAGCGGAGCATCCACACGGCCGTCATTCGCGGCTGTGCGACCAGCGCATGTCACGGCTCGAACGACCCCGAGCGGCACGCGGGCTTCCAACTCGTCAACAGCGGGCGTGGTGACGACGTGATCTACACGAACTTCTACACGCTCAGCCGCGGCAAGGTCAGCGTCGCCAACCCGACCGGCGGGGCGTTCGGCGGCCCCGCAGAGGTCGAACGTCGCCTGATCGAACGGCAGAACCCCGAGGCGTCGCTGCTGCTCACCTACGCCTTGCCCGCCGGTGCCACCGATCGGCCGCACCCGGAGGTCGAGGGCTATCGGCCGCTGTTCCAGAACCCGCGCGAGCCGGTCTACCGCGACCTGACCGTGTGGCTGAACGAGGTTTTGGATCGCACCGTCGTCGGCTATGCCTTCGACGAAGACGCGGCCACTCAGACGCCCGCCGATTCGGCACCGTGAGCCGTCGGCGATATCGTGCAAGGCGATGGCATCCGACACGCTGCTGAAGGTCCGCATCTGGACGAAGGTCACCCTGCTGAGCATCGTGGCGATCTACACGATCGTCTTCGTCCTGCTCAACGGCCGGGGGACGATCGACGTGTGGCTCTTCCCGACGGTGACACTCAACACGTCGCCGATCGTCGGGCTGCTCGCGGCCTTCGTGCTCGGGGCGCTGGCGATGCTTCTTACGCGGATGGCGTTTGCGACGCTGCGTCAGGCCAAGACTGCCCGCGAGAAGGGGCGCACGGACCGGCTGGAACGTGAGATTCAGGAGATGAAGCTGCGTGCTTCGTCGCCGACGCCGACGAAGCGTTGACGGGCATTTGAGAAAAAGTTATCGGTCCGAAGTTGCAGCGCGCGCGCGGCGTGCTAATTTGCGCCCAGCGCGGCCGCGGATTCGGCCGTCTTCTCCAACCCAGGCCGATGACACGCGTCGGCCGCGTCGAAAGGAATCGACCCGATGCCATCGCACAGTCTTGTTCGCCGTCTCGCGCTCGCCGCTCCCATCGCGGCCTCCGGCCTGTTTGTCGCCGGTTGCCAGAACGCGATGTACGACGAGAACCTCGCGCTGCACCACCAGGCCCGCCAGCTCCAGAAGGACAAAAAGAGCCTTCAGACAGAGATTTCTCAGCGGCCGACGCAGGCGCAGCTCGCCTCGCTCCAAAGCGAAAACGCGGCCAAGGCCGCTCGCATCGCGGACCTCGAGCGTCAGCTCGCCGAGCGTCTGGCCATGCCGGATGACACGGGCCTCATGATCCCGGGCATCGACAACGTCGACGTCAGCCTCAACGACAACGAGATGACGATGCGTGTGCCGGGCGACCTGCTGTTCGCCAGCGGCTCTGACACCGTCAACAGCTCGGCCAAGGCGACGCTTAACCGGATCGCCGAGATCCTGCAGAGCGACTACGCCGGCTCCACCGTCCGCGTCGAGGGCCACACCGACTCCGACCCGATCAAGCGGAGCAAGAGCAAGTACGACTCGAACCGCGACCTGTCGCTGCGTCGCGCCTATGCCGTCACCAAGATCCTCGAAGGCTCGGGCGTCACCGCCAGCCGCATCGAAACCGTCGGCCACGGCGAGCACCAGTCGATGGGTCAGGGCAAGAAGCAGGACCGCCGCGTCGAAATCATCGTCGTGCTCTGAAAGACTCGGTTTCCGACGGTCATTCCGTCATCCTGAGCGAGCGCAGCGAGTCGAAGGACCTCGCCTGCGCACCCCGATCGGATCCAGGCGAGGTCCCTCGGCTGCGCTCGGGATGACGGACAGTGCTATTCGCCGATGGCTTTGGCGGGAACGCCGACGACGGTGACGTCGCCGGCGATGTCCCGTGTTACGACCGCGCCTGCGCCGATGATCGCCCAGGCGTTGGCTTCCAGGCAGGGCAGGACCCGCGCGCCGAGGCCGACGAAGACGCCGTCGCCCAGACGCACCCGCCCCGCCAGCGCAGCCGCCGGGGCGACGTGGACGGCATTGCCCAGCTGACACTCGTGATCGACCACGGCGTTCGTGTTGATCACGCACGCCTCGCCGAGCTGTGCCTCGCAACAAACCGTGGCTCCGGCACAAACGACGGTGCCCGCGGCGAGCGACGCTGACGACGAGACAACCGCGGAAGGATGAACGAGCGTCGCGATCTCCAGGCCGGCCCGCGCGGCCTCGCGGGCGTGTTCGAGGCGGACGCGATTGTCGCCGATGGCCAGGGCGACAGTCGCCGCACCAACCTCGCGTGCGTGATGTTCGAGGCGATTCATGCCGCCCAGCACCGGCCGGCCGACGACGCTCTTGCCGTGCAGACTCTCGTCGCCATCGATGAAGCCGGCGACGTCTCGGCCCATGACATCGAGCAGATCGGCGACGACCTTGCCGTGACCACCCGCGCCGAGGATGAGCACGGGGCCGTTGCCTGAGCGGGACATACGCGTTTTGTATCGACAACCCGGGCCAAAGCACTTGCACGCCTGCCGTCTCGCGTTACCCTGCGGACGAGCGCTGCGGCAGGATGCCGCCGCAACCCATCTTTTCTCCCGCCAGCCAAGGAGTGGCACGATGGCCGATCAGGAATTCACCACCGTTCTGGGTCCCGACGTTTCGATCAAGGGCGAGCTGTCCTTTGAGAAGGCTGTCCGTTTGCAGGGCAAGTTTGAGGGCGAAGTCCGCACGGGCGGGCTGCTCCACGTCGATCGCGAGGCCTCGCTGACCGGTGACGTCAAGGCCGGCAACGTCCGCGTCGACGGAACCGTCCGCGGCAACCTCAGCGCAAACGGCCGCATCGAGCTCAAGGAGTCCAGCGACCACGAGGGCGACCTCACCGCCGGCAAGCTCATCGTCGAAGAGGGCGCCGTCTTCAAGGGCCACGTCACCGTCGGCCCCAACGCCGTCAAAGCCGGCGGCAAGAAGGACGACTCTGCCGACGACGCCATGCCAATCCGCAACGGCCTGGCCGTGAGCACGAAATGAGGTCGCAAAGCTTGAAGGACGAGCGATGAAGGATGAAGCCACGCGCTTCTCCTTCTCATCCCTCCTCCTTCATCCCTCATCCATTCTGCGATGCCTTCCCTCCTCTCCAAGTTCGCCCCGGCCGATGGGTTGCTGGCGATCACCTGCTACCGCTGCGGCGGCCGGCAGGAGGTAGGGCGGCGGGCGCAGACCGTCACGTGCCGGCACTGCAACAAGCCGCTGCAGGTCAGTGACGTGCAGGTCAAGAAGTACGACGCCCGCCGCGAGATTCGCACGGTCGGCACGCTGATCGTCGAGAAAAAGGGCAAAATCGTCGCAAAACAGGTCGAATGCGGAGGCATGATCGCCCGCGGTGAAATCCGCTCGTCCGACAAGACAATCGTCCGCGGCGTCATCCTCGCCGGACCCAAGTGCAACCTCGGCGGCGACGTCGACGCGCACGCAATGTCCGTCAGCGAAGGAGCCGAGCTCAACGGCTACTACTGCGTCGGCAAGGACCACATGGTCCCGCCGCCTCCGATCGTCGAAGAGCAAGTCGACGACTCGATGCCCGTCGGTGACCGCGTCGACCAGCAGGCTTCGGAGTCAGAGCCCAAGGTCGACGAAGCCGAGCGCATGCGAGCACTTTCTGCAATTGCTACCGGAAAAGCACGCGTTCGGTGACGCACGACCTACGCGCGCTCCAACTCCAAGACGTCCGCGCAACGTCTCGCGCAGGCCTCAACGGAGAGCCCGACGAGGCACGTCCGGTGCACGCACGATCTGCTGAAGCACGGTGCACACGACACGTCTAACCGCACGACCGACCGCGCCGATCCGTGTGGCCCGGTCAGGTGCGGATCCGTCGGCCCGAACAGCGCGACGAGTGGACGGTGCAACGCTGCGGCAAGGTGCATGGGGCCGGAGTCGTTGGCGATGACCAGTGACGCGTGCTTCATCAAGCTCGCCAGTTCGCGGACACTGGTGCGGTTGACGACGTTCAGGCCGCCGATGAGGGTCGCGGCATCGACCGCATCGCCGGCACCAGCGACGACGCATTCGAGGCCGTGCTTCATGCCCAAAACCTCAGATAATCTGGCAAAATGCTCCGCCGGCCAACGCTTGGTTCGCCAGTTCGTCCCGGGCAACATGAGCACGAAGGGCCTGTCGTCGAGCGGCTCGATGAGCTTCGCGGCCGCAGCGTCGTCGGCGTCTGTGGTGACGATGTCTGCCGATGCCGGCGATCGTCCGCAACCAAGGTGCTCGGCCACGTCGAGGTACCGCTCGGCCGCGTTGCGTGCTCCAGGTCGGCGGGCAACGCGGTCGTTGTAGAACAGCGACGCCCCTTCCCGCGCGTAGGCGAAGCCGACGCGTCTCCTGGCCCGCGAGCGTCTGGTCAACCAGCCACTGCGGAACAGGCCCTGCAGATCGATCGCAAGGTCGTATCCGCGGCTCCGCAGCTGGGCGACCAACCGTCGCGTCGCTCGCGCCTGCACGCGCGGGCCGGCATCGCGATGACGATCGAAAAGGAGCACGTCGTCGACGTGCGGGTGCGTCTCCAACAGCGGCGCGAACGGCCGGGCGATGAGCCAGTCGATCGTCGCTTCGGGCCAACGTCGCTTGAGCAGACCGGCGACCGGCAGGCTCTGCACGACGTCGCCGAGCGCGGTCGGCTTGACGATGAGGATGCGACGCGGCTCGTCGGGCAAGGGGCGAAACGTAGCGACTTTCCTTGAGAGTCGCGACATTCAAGGCTGCGCCGCGTCGAAGCCTTCGAGCAGGGCCGCTTCGTCGCCGGGCTCGAACGTGCTCAGTGTCCGGACGTCACGCAGGACACGCTCGAGCCCACGCCGCTCGCGAGCACGGAAGACAATTGGCTTAAGCCCGTCGCAGTCGCACAGCACCGGCTGCCCGTCGGGCGTGATGATCCAGTTCGTGGTCTTGGCATCCGAGTGGACCCAACCCGCGGCCGTGGTCTGGCGCAGGAGCTGGCCGACGCGTCGGAGGACCGCAGGGCGATCGGGGCCCGCGTAGGCGGCCAGCGTCTGTCCGGGCACCAGGGCGTAGAGCCCAACCCACCGGCGGCCTTGCCGGCCAAGGCCGATCGGCAGCTCCACCGGCAGGCCAACCGCGAGCAGCCGCGTGGCCTTGTCGAACGCCCGCTTCGCCCGCGGCTTGCGAAACGGCGAAATCCATCGCCGGCTACCAGCCGGCGGCGACGGCGACTTCACAACCACTTCCGAACGATCGACCTCGTGGAGGGTCACCCGCCCACTCGGATCGTCCTTCAACACCCGCGTCGGCGAGACTGGCTCAAAACCCCGAAAATCGGGCAAAATCTTCGGACACCAGGGCTGGCGGTGCTCCTCGGGCCAGGCGGCCAAGGTCCACGTCCAGTCCTCGCCCGGCATGGCAAAAGGTACGCCAGCCGTCTGAGACTGCGACCGTTTGCCTCACGTGGCGATGGTCCAAAGAGGGCAACTGCGACAAACGGTCGTTTGGCTACTGTCGCCGGTCGTGCCTGCCGCTGCTGCCAACCCGATTCTGCTCGTGGCGACAGTGGCGGCTTGTACGGTCACGGCCGGGTGTCGCCTGGGACCCGATCCTGTCCGCCCAGAACTCAAGTTTGACCTGACGACGACCTTCGCCGGCTCAACGTTGTCCGAAGTCGACGGCGAGACCGCCGCCGTCGATCCGCGGTGGTGGCGGCGGTTTGGCGACAACGAAATCGACCGGCTTGTCGACCGCTCGATCGGTGGAAACTTCGACCTTCGCGCCGCGCTCGCCCGCGCGCGACAAGCCCGCGCCGCCCGCGAGGTCGCCCGCGGCGATCGTCTGCCAAGCGCCGGGCTCAATGCCTCCGCGACCGGTCAACGCATCGGCGACGCCGGCTTCTTCCCCGGCGTGGGCGGCGCAGGTGGAGGCGCTCCCGTCCCCGGCGGCGGTGGGGGCGGTGGGGACGACTTCATCGAGTTCTACGATCTGAGCCTCGACGTCTCCTGGCAGACCGACCTCTTCGGCCGGCTCGCACGATTGGAACAGGCCGCCGCGTTCGATGAGTCGGCCGCGCGGCTCGACGCGCTCGCCTTGGCCCACACGCTCGTCGCCCGCACGATCCAAGGCCGCGTCGCCGTCGCCACCTTGCAAACCCGCGTCCGCCTCGCCGAGGAAAACGTCGAATCGCTCAAACAAACGCTCGAAGTCGTCGACGGCCGCTACTCGGCAGGCGTGGGCGATCCGGTGGAACTGCGCCTGGCCAGGGAAAACGTCGCCAGTGCTGAAGCCACGGTTCACCCGCTGCAGGCCGAGCTTGCGGCCGAGCGGTACGCACTCGACGTCCTGACCGGCATCCCGCCGCAGCGGATCGACGGCAACGTCGCCGAACTCACCGCTTTGCCGAGCCTCCCGCCACCACCGGTCGGCCTGCCGGCTGCGCTGCTCGACCGCCGACCCGATCTGCTCGCCAGTGACTTCCGCGCCCGCGCCGCCAAGGCTCGCGTGGGTGCCTCGATCGCCGCGATGTTCCCGGACCTCACGCTGAGCGCGAGTGCCGGCTCGACGAGTGACATGCTCGACGACCTGCTGGACGACGGGAACTTCGTCTATTCCATCGTCGGCCGACTCGCGCAGCCGATCTTCCAGGGCGGCAGCCTGCGTGCCGGCGTTCGGCAGAGCAGGGCCGGCGTGGACGAAGCAGTCGCAAGCTACGCGGGGCTCGTGCTGGTGGCGATGCGCGAGGTCAGCGAAGCCCTCGTCCGCGAGCGAGGCGCACGCAACGAAGCCGAAGCCCTCACCCGCGCGCTGGCCGAAGCCGAAGCCGCCGAGTCACTCGCGCGGGAGCGGTACGGCCGAGGCGTGGGTGATCTGCTGCTCATCTTCGAAGCCGAGCGCCGGCGTCGGGCGGCCGAGGAGCGATTGGCCCTGGCTCGCCAGCTCGTCTGGAACGCACGGATCAATCTTCACCTCGCCCTCGGCGGCGACTGGGACTTGCCCGAGACCGGCGAGCCGATGCTCGATGACGCTTCCACCAACGATCCGTCCTGACTGCCATGACCCGAGTTGCCGACCAAGAACCAGCACTCACCGAGCACGAGCGCGACGACACGTCGAGCGATCCGATGGCCGACGTGATCGAGGCCGCGCCTGCGCCATCTCCGGTCGAGGTCGATGGTGACGACTCACCGGCGAAGGTGGAATACGAAGCAGGTCCGGCCGACGACGACGAGGGCTCCAAGGCGGCGGGCGTGGTGTTGCAGTTGCTCTCGGCCGTCGTCGTGCTCGCCGTGGGCACGGGCGTGACGTGGTTCCTCATCAGCCAGAAGACCGCACCGGCAAAGCTGCCGGCCGTGACGTCGGCACCCGTCGTCGACGTGCTCATCGCTGAAGTCGGCCCGGTGACGATGAGCGTCCGTGGCTTCGGACGCGTGGCTGCCGCAAGCGAGCTGGCCGTCGTGCCGCAGGTCGGCGGTCGCGTGATCTCGGTCCACCCGCAGCTTCGACCGGGTGGCGTTTTACCGGCAGAATCCGTTGTTTTCGAGATCGATCCGACCGATTACGAGCTCGCCGTCGAGCAGGCCGAGGCCGACCTAGAACGTGCCAACGCGGCGGTCACGAGGCTCGATGCCCGCCGTCGCTCGGCCGTGGCGGAGGTGGCGCGGCGTGAGACGTCGCTCGAGACGATGCAGGCCGAGGCCGAGGTGTCGCGTGCCGAGTTCGAGCGACTCAACCCCGGCCAGACCGTCCCGCCGCTGGTCGCACGCGAGCCGCAGCTCCGCGAGAACGAGTCGCTGCTCGAAGCCGCGCGTGCGGCCGTCGACGAGGTCGACGCACAGGCGATCGAGCTGCAGGCATCGGTCCGCCAGGCCGCGGCGTCACTGCGGCAGGCGAACGTCTCGCTCGACCGAACAAAGGTGAAGCTGCCGGCCGAGACTGGCTCGTGGCGCGTCGCGAGCGAGAGCGTCGATACCGGCCAGACCGTCGTCGCCGGGCAGTCGGTCGCGTCGCTCTACGCGACGTCGTCGCTCGAAGTGCCGGTACCGCTGGAGGATGATCAGCTCGGCTTCATCGCCGTGCCCGGCGCGACCGCAACCGTCGACGCCGGCGGCACGACCGTCCGCGGCAAAGCCGTCCGCACGGGTGGCGAAGTCGACGACGCGACGCAGCTCGTGGAAGTAATCGTCGCACTCGACGAGCCGAGTGCCGCCTTCGTTCCCGGGCGATTCGTCGAAGTCTCCCTCGACGGCGAAGCGCTCGATGGCATCGCCCGGCTCCCGCGACGATCAATCGAACGCACCGAGGCCGGCACGTTCCGCGTGCGGCTGGCAGACGACGAAGGCCTGCTCCGGTTTCGTCAGGTCGACGTCGTCCGCCGCGTCGGCGACGCCGCCTTCGTCCGCGGCCTCTCGTCGGGCGATCGCGTGATCACGACGCCCCTCGAAGTCGCGACCGACGGCATGCCGATCTCGGTCCGCGATGGCGAGCAGGAGCCGAACGAAGGCGAAGAGCCGAGCGCCTCGCTCCGTCATCCCGAGCAGAGCGAAGCGGAGCCGAGGGACCTCGCAGCGGACGCAAGCGGCACTGGGATGCGTTCTGGCGAGGTCCTTCGACTCGCTGCGCTCGCTCAGGATGACGGAGTGCCTGTGATGAGCGGAGGTGACGCGTCATGAGCGAAGCTCAGCACGCCTTCGACGAAAAGGCCGCGACGCCCACCGCCGGGCCGTCGGGGCTCATCGCGTGGTTCGCACGGAACCACGTCGCGGCCAACCTGCTGTTCGTCTTGCTGCTGGTCATCGGCGCGCTGTCGGTGTTGCAGACGAAACTCGAGGTTTTTCCTCAGATTGACCCACGTCTGGTGACGGTCACCGTGCCGTATCCGGGGGCGAATCCCGAGGAAGTCGAGCAGGGCGTCGTGCTGCGGGTCGAGGAGGCCGTCGCCGATGTCGAGGGCATCAAGAAGCTTGGCAGTCTCGCCGTGGAAGGGCAGGCCGTCCTGACGATCGAAGCCGAGAACGGCATCGACATGGGCGACTTCGCCGACGACATCCGCTCGGCCGTTGACTCGATCCAGACCTTCCCGGCCGACGCAGAAGAGCCGGTCGTCAGCGAGCGGTCCGACCGTTTCCAGGTCCTGACCGTCGCACTCTTCGGCGACGTCGACCGGCGTGCCTTGCGTGAGGCGGCCGAGCGATTCAAGGACGACCTGCAGCAGTCGGGCGGCGCGAGCCAGATCGATGTCGATGGCATCCCGCCGTACGAGATCAGCATCGAGGTCCGGCCCGAAGACCTGCGCCGCTATCAGATCACCTTCGAGGACGTCGCCAACGCACTGCGCGATTCGAGCCTCGACCTGCCGGCCGGCACCGTCGAAGGCGAAGCCGGCGAGGTGCTGGTCCGCAGCGTCAGCCAGCGATATCGCGGGCAGGACTTCGAAGGCATCGTCGTCAAGACGCTCGGCGACGGAACACGCATCACCGTCAGCGACGTCGCCTCCGTCATCGACGGCTTCGAAGACAACGACTACGGCATCAGCTTCAACGGCCAGCCGGCGATCCTGCTCAACGTCTACCGCACGGGCGACGAGGGCGCGCTGAACGTCGCGTCGACCGTCATGAGCTACGTCGCCGAGGCGAAGGACCGTCTGCCGCCGGGCATCGAAGTCTCGACGTACAACGACAGCTCGATCTTGCTGAAGGACCGCATCGATCTGATGCTGCGCAACGCGCTCATCGGACTCGCGCTAGTCATCACGCTGCTGGGTCTGTTCCTCGACCTGCGGCTGGCGTTCTGGACGGCGCTGGGTCTGACGATGAGCGTGGTCGCCAGCTTCGTCGTGCTCCCGCCGGCGGACGTGAGCATCAACATGATCTCGCTGTTCGCGTTCATCCTGGTGCTGGGCATCCTGGTGGACGACGCGATCGTGGTGGGCGAGAACATCCAAAGTCACCGCGAAATGGGCAAGTCCGCCGCCCGCGCCGCCGTCGACGGGGCGAAGGAAGTGGCGCTGCCCGTCTCGATGACAATCGCGACGACGGTGGTCGCGTTCGCGCCACTGCTCTTTGCCGACGGCGCGATCGGTCAGATTCTGGCCGTCATTCCGATCGTGGTAATCGCGGTGCTGGTGATCTCGCTGGTGGAAGCGTTGCTCATCCTGCCGGCCCACCTGTCGGGCAAGGCAATCTGGGAGCCCAAGCTCTACACGAAGACGCGCAAGGCGCTGGCCGTCGGTCTCGACGGATTCACGAACGGACCGTACCGACGGCTGCTGTCGGCGGCGTGTCGGGCGCGGTACGTCACACTCGCCAGCGCTGCGGCCGTGCTGATGGTGACGGTCGGCCTGCTTCGCGGTGGCGTGCTGCCGTGGGCCTTCTTCCCGGAGGTCGAAAGCGACATCGTCACCGTCAACATCGAGATGCCGCCCGGCAGCACGGCATCGGACACGCAGCGCGTCATCGACGACCTCGAAGCCGCCGCTCAGGAATTGCGACGTCGCACGGCCGAACTGGAAGACGGCGGGCCGCTGATTCGCCAGATCCAGTCGGCCGTCGGCGGCACGCCCATCGCCGACATCTCCGGCGGCCCCGGCGCGACGGCCGTCGTCGCGTCGCGCGATCCACGTCTGGGCGAGATCGTCGTCGAGCTCTTCCCGGGCAACACCCGCAAGACCTCCGCTGCCGAGGTGCAGGCGATGTGGGAAGAGATCGTCGGCCCCATCGTCGGACCACGCACGGTCGAGTTCCGCAGCGACCTGATCCGTGCCGGCGATCCGGTCGACGTCGAACTCCGCAGCCGCGATCGCGACGCGCTCAAGCAGGCGGCCGAGTTCTTGAAGGGCGAGCTGGCGCAGATCGAAGGCGTCCGCGAGATTGCCGACAACGCCGAGGACGGCCGGCCGGAGCTGCGCGTGACGGGCCTGACACCGCTCGGCGAGGCGCTAGGCCTGCGGGCCAGCGACGTCTTCGGCCAGGTCCGCGGGGCGTTCTTCGGCGAAGAGGCGCAGCGCGTCCAACGCGGCCGCGACGAGGTTCGCGTCTACGTCCGCTACCCGAAAGACGCCCGCGAGAGCGTGGCCGACGTGGAAGACCTGTTCGTCCGTCTGCCCAACGGCACCGAGAGCCCGCTGTCGCGCGTTGCCGAACTGGAGACCGGCACCGGGTTTTCCGCCATCCGCCGAACCGACCGCCGCCGCGTCGTCAGCGTGACGGCCGATGTCGACGTGACGAAGGTGAGCAGCAGCGACGTGGTGACGCTGCTCAAGCAAGACTCGCAGGAAGAGCTCAGTCGCTGGGAGCGATTCCTCGCCATGTTCTCGCGCGAGGACAACGGCGAACCCGAGGGCATCCTCGGCGACATGACCGAGCGGTTCCCGAGCGTCACCTGGAGCCTCGAAGGCGAACAGCAGGAACAGGCCGAGTCACTCGTCAGCCTGCAGCTGGCGACGCTGGTTGCGCTCGTCGGCATCTATGCGATGTTGGCCGTGCTGTTCCGCAGCTACGTGCAGCCGATCGTCGTGATGAGCGCGATTCCGTTTGGCTTCGTCGGTGCGGCGCTGGGCCACCTGATCATGCACTGGCTGGTCCGCGACACGCCGCTGACGTTCCTGTCGCTTTTCGGCGTCGTCGCACTGGCCGGCGTGGTGGTCAACGACTCGCTGATCATGATCGACCTGATCAACCGCAACCGCATGCGCGACGGCGACTCGAACACCGGCATCTTCGCCGGCGTCATCGAGGCGGGCCTGCGTCGGTTCCGCCCGATCTTCCTGACCACGGTCACCACGTTCTTCGGCCTGGTTCCGATCATCCTGGAGACGAGCCTGCAGGCGCAGTTCATCATCCCGATGGCCATCAGCCTCGGATTCGGCATTGTCTTCGCGACTGCGATCACGCTGCTGCTGGTGCCGAGCTTCTACCTGATCGTCGAAGACTTCCGCCGCCTCCTGCTCCCAATCCTCGGCCGCCGCGTCCGCTATCAGGGCCCGGCCTTCGAAACGGGCGGACACTGAAGCAGTGTCCGCCCGGGCGGTTCAGCGATCGAGTTGTCAGCCTGTCACTTGCCGACGTCGCCGATGACGGTGAGTGAGCCGGGGTCGACGTTGTCGATCGATGCGGTGGTGCCGTCGCGCCACGAGACGGTGACGGTTTCGACGACGGTGTCATCGCCGAGGCCGAAGTGGACGATGTTGAGCAGGGACTGAGAGAACGCAGCAGCGCCTGAGCCGACGATGCGGGTCTGTGTCCCGGAGGCGGACGTGATCCGCACGATCGCGCCCATCGGGTCGGTGCCGTCGGGGCTGTTGCCGACACGCAGCAGGATGTGGTCTTGGACGGACTCCTCACGGGCGTCGGTGTGCTGGTTGGCGAAGAGCCGCCACGGCCCGCCCTCGTCGCCGCTGAAGAGGTCGAGGTCGCCGTCGAGGTCGTAGTCGAAGGCGATGCCCATGTCACCGTTCGCTTCGGCGTTGATGTCGGTCGCGCCGTGGTTCTCGAAAACCTCGAAGCTGTCGCCGCGGTTGAGGAGGATGAAGTCGGCGTGGCGTCGACTCGGAACGCCGAAGCGGTAGACATAGAAGTCGACCAGGCCATCGTTGTTGAAGTCGCCCGGCGTGACGCCGCGGTTGTCGGCCTGGGACTGCTCCGGCAGCAGGTGAGAGATGTCAGTCAGCGTGCCGCCGTCGTTGCGAAGGAGGACGTCGGGCAGGGCTGGGTTGATCGCGTCGAACTCGGTGGTGAAGTCTTGGACATTCTGGAAGGTGCCCCAGACGTGCCAGGCGCGGTCGCGCTCAGCCAGCTTGAAGGCGAGCTTCCACTGGTTGTCGCCCATCCAGCCCAGGTACCAGCCTTCCTCGGTCATCTCGTCCGGGAAGCCGGCGGCATCGTTGAGGTTCGCCCACTTTTTGCTGTCGTGCGGCGCGAGGACGCGCTTCTTCTCCGAACCGAGAAAGATCGGCATACCGGTCGGGAGATTGCCGCGATCGCTCAGGCCGAAGTCGATCATCGTGATCCATCCGCCGGCGTCGAAGGTCATGCTGCGACTGAGCACATCGTGGACGGAAAACTTGACGTCCATGATGCCGTCGTGCAGGTGGACGAAGTTGCTGTAGTTGCCACCGCGTGCGAAGTAGTAATCCATGTCGCCGTCACCGTCGATGTCCGCCTCCGCGACGGCCTGAACGGATCGCATCTCGCCGAGCTCTGCGGGGATCATGCTCTCGTACACATCGTCGAACGAGAACTCGCGGAGCCCGCGATACAGACCCAGCGGCTCCCACAGACCGAAGGTGAAGATGTCAGGCGTGCCGTCTTGGTCGAAGTCGGTGACGAAGACCTTCTCGGCCTCAATCTCCTGGAAGACGGGCCTGTCGACAAACTCGAACGTGCCGTCGCCGAGGTTGCGGTAGAAGATGTTGCGCGGCCAATCGGGGCGGACGGTCTGGGGGGCGTTGACGGTCACGCAATCGAGCAGGCCGTCGACGTCGAGGTCGATCCACTTGACGGTGCGTCCGCGTGCGCCCTTGTCGGCAAGGCCTGCCTCTACCGTGACATCGGTGAAGACGCCGTCGCCGTCGTTGCGGAGGAGTCGTGGCGGCTGGGGTTTGACGCTGTTGCCTCCGCCGAGCGAGACCAACGCATCGAGGTCGCCGTCGCGGTCGTAGTCGCCCGGAGCAACGCCGTGCGTGTCGGCCAGCCGGAAGAGGTTGTCCAGCTTGGTGAACGTTCCGTCGCCGTCGTTCCGGTAGTGGAAGATGGGCGTCTGGTTGTGGTTGTAGAAGATCAGGTCGTAGAAGCCGTCACTGTCCATGTCGGCAACCGTCGGCCCGCCGTACTTGGTGTCGGGCCTGGAGTAGATCTCGGCGAAGCTCGAGACGTCGAAGAAGACGACCGGTCGCTCATCGCTCGGCGTGAAGTCGGCCTGTGCGTTCGATGTTGCTCCGAAGAGCGCGGCGGCAGCGATGGTGGCGGCTGTTTGGAGTTTGAGGTGCATGGAAGGTCTCTGGTTGACGGATGAACAGACTCAGGGAGCAGTTTCGGCTACAGGAATGATCGCTGGCGGAATGTCGAGCTTCTTGTCGTCGGCGCCGGCCGCAAAGTTGGAACGGG
>JBCDKH010000076.1 GCA_038746835.1 Planctomycetota bacterium
CAGCAGGGCCGACTGGGTCTTGGGCGTGGCGCGGTTGATTTCGTCGGCGAGGAGGATCTGCGTGAAGATCGGCCCGGGCTGGAACTTGAACCCGCGCCGGCCGTGCGCGTCCAGTTCACGCCCGACCTCATGCCGGCCGACGTCATCGGCACCAGCATCATCGAAGAGGACGAGCACGGCCGGCGCGGGTTCAAGTTCCAACCCGGGCCGATCTTCACGCAGATTCTGCTCGCCGACGAGATCAACCGCGCCACGCCCAAGACGCAGTCGGCTCTGCTGGAGGCCATGCAGGAGAAGCAGGTCTCGACCGGCACCGATGTCCGCAAGCTCGACAAGCCGTTCTTCGTCATGGCGACGCAGAACCCGCTGGAGCAGGAGGGCACTTACCCGCTGCCCGAGGCCCAGCTGGACCGCTTCTTCTTCAAGCTCATCGTCCCCTACAGCAGCCGCGAAGACCTGGCCGAGATTCTCGACCGCACGACGGCCGGCGTAACGCCGGTGGTCAATGCCGTGCTCGACGCAGAGAAAATCCTCGCCCACCAGAAGCTCGTCCGGCAGGTCGTCATCGCCAAGCACGTGCAGGACTACGCGATTCGCCTCGTCCTCGCAACGCACCCCGAGGGCGAGTTCGCCGTCGGGCCGGTGAACCAGTTCCTGCGTGTCGGCGCCTCGCCTCGTGCGGCCCAGGCGATCACGCTCGCGGCCAAGGTGCGTGCTCTGCTCGATGGGCGATTCCACTGCTCGTTCGACGACGTCAAGAACGTCGCCATCCCGGCCCTGCGTCACCGACTCGTCCTCAACTTCGAGGCCGAGGCCGAAGGGCGCTCGCCCGACGACGTCGTCAAGGCGGTCATTGCCGAGACCCCGACCGACGTCGGCATGGGCAGCTGAGCCACGGCACCGCAAACCGTTGCCTCCGCTACGGCCATCGACCTGCGGTGCAACATCCGTTGCGAGGTGGTCGAGGGCTGTTCGAAGACATCGTCACAAAGACGCCAAACGCAGCAAGGCCACCGACGACTCGATCATCCTGGCGGACAACGCACGTCCGACGCAGCCGATGCCACTTCGTCTCGCCGCTTGAACGGATGGGCCGTGCAGGGCTCGAACCTGCGACGCCTTCCTTGTAAGGGCTTCTGGGCCAAGCATTTACAACGCGATTCCCTCTCTGACGCACGATAGCAGGCCGAATCCCGCTTGCAAGTCTTCGCGGATGTTTACGCGGT
Organism: Planctomycetota bacterium; assembly: GCA_038746835.1. Classification (NCBI taxonomy): domain Bacteria; kingdom Pseudomonadati; phylum Planctomycetota; species Planctomycetota bacterium. The sequence continues at coordinate 1,227 of JBCDKH010000076.1, forward strand.
TTCGTGACCGCTCGCAGCCCGGCAGGGCGGGCCGGGTCGTCGTACGCGCGTACGAGGCGGCCTACCCGAACGCCACGCTCCGGCGACCGTTCCGCTCGGCCAAGCTTTCGGCAACTCGGCCGCTGTTACACTCGCGGCCATGTGGATCAGGCTCCTGCGCGATCGCGGCAAGGAAGAGTGGCTTGTCAACCTCGATCACGTGTCGGCGATTGAAGTCCTCTATCACGAAGCCGGCGCGGACGGGTCGAAGTGGCTGACGGACCCGATCGACGCGAGGGAAAGCCCAGAAGCGAGACGTGCCTTCAGATTCCGCGTCGCCGGGATGTCCGACCCGGTTGTCATTAACGCAGACGACCCGGCGGCGAAGCCGATCGAGGACCTCTACAACCGGACGCCGAAGTCGTAGCCCGTTCAGTCGTGGACGTTGTCGAGGTCAATATCGAGGTCGGCGAAGGGTTTGCGCTCGTAGATCTGCTCAACAACGATTCGAACCTGCTTGCCGGATTCGGTGAAATCCACTCTTCGCCATGTGTGGTCCCAGCCGCCGACCTCAATGTTCGACAGGCCGGCGAAACTCTCGGTGCTGTTGGCCTTCGCCGCGAAGGTGTACGCCAGGTCGGTGAACCCATCTTCGCGGTCGCGGCCTTCGACGCCGAGGAAAAGGGCTTCGCCCGGATCGAAGATGTCGAACGTGTCACTGTTCACCGTGCCGGTCATCTCGTGCAGCGTCGTGACGTACGAAACGTCCACCTGCGACGTCGGCTTTGCCTCTTCGTACGTGATCTCAAACGACGGAATCACTGCATCAACGCCACGGGCTTCTTCGTCGTCAGCATGCTGCTCGATGCCGTCTATGTCGGGACCGCTCGGACCGTCCACCGTTGTGTTGCGGCTGTAATACAAACGCCTCGTCCCACCTGACGTGCTGAAAGTTCGACGAGTTTTGCCCGGGAACAGCGTGCCCGTTGGCCCCCGACGTGACTCGTAGCGGATCGTGCCGCGAAACAGCAACGGGCCATCGCCCGGGTCGACATTCACGTCGGCCGGCAACAGTGCGTCGACCGGCGCGACGACCGGCGGGTCCGAAATCGCCTGCGGCGAGTCGTCGCCGTTCCGCGTGACGTACTTCGGTGCAGACGCCAGCAGATTGGATCGCGCTTCAGAGCGCGACACTGCACCCTCGATGTCGAACCGAAGCGTGTAGCTGCGGTCAGCCGCAGGAGCTCACAGGCCGCCGCTGTTGTTGGTTTCAGTGACTGTGACTGGCATAGGGGTTTCGCTTCCTTGGTCGCCGGATGCTTCTTCCGGGTCTACAGGAATCTCGTCGTTGGGTGCGCCGAATGGTGTCATTTCAGTTGAGAGTCGTCGGGGTCGTCGCGCCCTGCAGTTTCGCGCTCTTCGCCTTGGCGGCGATCTCCAGCTGGTCCAGCAACACGCGGTCGGCGTCGATCTCGCCGAGGTACTTCATTGCGTCGTGGTGAAGCTCTTTGCCCTGCACGATCGCGCTGAGCATCAGGTCGCGAATCTCGTCGGGCTGCATCAACGCAAAGGCAGCCATGAAGGCGTCGACCGCGTCGCCGACGGTCTTGACGTCCAAGCTTCGGCCGAAGTCTTGGTAGGTCATGCCGCACGCGTCGCACTGGTCTTGGACCGTCACATAGATCGCGTCGAGCAGTGCGATCGGATCGTCAGCGAGCAGCTTGAAGCCCTCGCCGTTCTTGCCGGCGAGGATGTTCACGCCGACCTCGTCGCGGATGCGCTTCGCGGTCGGGAAGTCCAAGGCGACGCGAAACTCGCGGCCGTCCTTGTTCGTGAATGTCCTCATCGCCTCTTCGTTGATCTCGCTCATGGTCGTCCTTTGGTGAATGGTCTGGGTGTCCCCTGAAAACGGCGGAGCAGGTTTCCCCGCTCCACCGCTGATGACGCCTGCGGGTTCTCAAGCCGCAGGCACCGACCAAGGAAGCAGAAGACGGGGACTCCCTTGGCCGGCCATGAGGGTCATGCGGCGGCCTCGCCAGTGGCATAGACGGCCGCCTTGGGCTCGCCGAGGGCGAAGCCGAAGTCGTGATAGATCCTCCACCGGACGCCCAGCGTGTCGGGGTCGCTCTCAACGTCGTAGTAGTTGATGGTCGGCGTGCTTCGACCGTTGAGGAACGAACTGATAAAGGGCTAGGCCGAAGCGGCGGCGAATAGCAGCCAGTGCGTCCCGCTTGCTGAGCTGTACTTGCCGGTGTTCGACAGTCGGGGTTCAACGGCTAGCCGCACGGCGTTTCGGTTCGGGTTGCCGGTCGGCAGCCGATCGCCCGTCTTGATTCGCTGCAGCGCGTCGGACTCAAGCAAGGCCTTCGCCTCGTGGTGAAGCTCTGGCGGGACGAGCAGCGTCGTTGGGCTGAAGTCGAGGTCGTTATTTTCGTCATACCGCTGCGTGTGGAGCAAGACGATCGCGTCACGAAGCGTGTCGGCGTTGAGCACGCTGCCATTAGTGCTCGACGAGTTGAGGACGTTGCCGTTGGCGCCGGCGAAGTGCGACCCGCCGTCTATCGCATTGAACAGCGTCTCGTAGGCAACGTCGCTCATCTTCCGCATCGCCCGGTTGCCGAACTCACGCCCCATGTCGAGGAAGATGCCCACGTCGTCGTTGATGACGTCCTGCCGGCTGAGCGCGATCTGGCCGGCGTAGGTCTCGATGCGGTACGGGAACCGCTGCTCGCCGACGCCCATGTGCTTCACTTCGCCGCCCTTGCCGATCTTCGTCAACTCGCCGACGTCGAGGCCACGGATGGCGAGGTGCTCCTTGAAATCACTGGTGTTCCGCTCGCGGCACCACGCTTGCCATGTCGAAGGCGTGTCCACGTACCCCTTGATGATCAGCTTGTTCGCAGCATCGCTCAAGGCGTTCGGCAGACTCACCGTGCTCAAGCCTGACGCCGCCAACGTCATGGGGTCCATTCCAGCGGGCGAGCCGACATCCGACAGGATCGCCTGACGGGCCATGTCCGGCAGCGTCGACAGGCCTGCGGCCATGGCGACAGCACGCTCGCCGTACGTCTTTGCAGCGATTTCTTCGTTGCCACCGCGGCAGAGCATTGCGGCGGCAAGCGTCGCGGTGACGTCTTGGCCAGCGGTCAAAGCCCGCCCGTTACGGCCGCTGCCTGCGAACGCGACGCCTTCGCCGGCATCGAACCCGCGAGGCGTTTGCGGCTGGTTGGCGTAGAGCTTGGCGAGGTCGACCTTGTCCTGGACCTTCTCCAGGTCCCAGTCGTCGACAAGTGCCGCTCGCAGGATCGACGGGTGATCTTGGGCGATCGCCCGAATCTTGGCGACCCGGCGAGCCTCAGCGTCATAGGCATCGCCGACTCGGCCACGCATGGGCTCGTCGGAGAACGCGCCGGCATCGGTGTTGAGTGTGGATTGGAGGACGCCGTCAATGGCCGGGGCACCGTCGGCCGTGTGCTGATTCGTTTCAGGCATGTTCGTTAGGTTGAGGGTGGCCGACACCTCGGCCGAAGTGTCGTCGTCAGCCCCGACTGTCAGGATCGAAATCTCGCGGAGCTTGGAACGGTTGACGACGAAGACGGGACCGCGCAGTTCGCGGCCATTGACCTGCCGTCGCTGGCCGGCGGCGACGAAGTCCATGTCACTCATGTCGAACGACGTCCCGACCGATACCTGCCAGCGGAAGCCGTTGTCGCTTGCTTCAAGCACGGGCTCGATCTCGCGTCGTTCGCCACTGAATGTGCCACTGGCCCGAAGCTCGCGGCCGTCGGTTGTGATCGTGTTCGTGTGGCCGAGCAGGCGGCCGAGGTCATGGTCGCGCAAGACCGGGCGGTTCTGCTTGTCGAGGTCGAGGCCGCTCAGCTTGATGACGACCGGATGCGGCAGCGGCGGCTTAAGCGTGGCCCGCATTGGGCCGCCTCTGTAGGCGACAAGGTCAAACTCGCGGCGACCGTTGCCGTCACTAGACTTCGCCACTTGAGCGGTGGTTTTGAATCGTGCTTCTAGTGTTGCGTCGTTCATGGCGGGCGGGGTCATAGGTGATACGTACCGCTGCCGTGCATGGCGAGATTTGTCCCGCTGCGGGACTACTTCGTTCGCACGTGTTCAATATGAAATGGCATCCCGCACACCTTGCATGTCACAGTGAGGACAAGCCGGTCATCGGTCCGCAGTTCCGTCCGCTGCCGGCGGTGGCTGGGCGAGCCGCAGTTCGGGCACGTCGGCAGCGGAACCGTCACCCACGGCAGCGTCTGGCGGGCCGTGCCGCGGCGTGCCTCCAGGTTGGCCACGCGGGCGAGCTGGTCATCGCTGGGCATAGGTTCTCCCGGCCAGACACACGGTGAGGGTCCCATACGGAACTACCGCAGCACCTAACTCCCTTCCTTGCACCGGGTAGGGAAAGGGAAACACATAGCGCGGCAGTTCCCTACGGGACCTGCTCCATGCGTCGCATCGAAGAACCTTGACGGCGGTCATGCGGCCTCCCGGTCGCATGACCGATCCGACGGACGGACGGATACGGATTCGCCGTTGGCGACACCGTCAGCCGTAAATCCATATCCGTATCCGTCGGGTTGCGGACGAAAACGCATCGCGCCCTTCGTCGCGCCTGCCTCGTAGGCGTACGTCCCGCGGTTCGCTTCGGCGAACCGCTTGAAGTCGCGGTCGGCAAGGGCGGCGTCCCCCTTGTATGGCTTGACGCCGCTTCGCCCGGCCTCAGCAGCGGAAGGCGGCCGTTCCTGCCGCATCGCCCAGGCGAACAGCTTCTCCATCGGGCCGACCTCGGCGGCGGTAAGGCCGAGGGCCCACGCCGCGGAGTCCCGGCAATAGCGCCACGCCTCGGCGGCGGCCTGAAGGTGCCGGACGCCAATCTCGCGGCTGCCGTCGAGCGCAGCGTACGCGACGCTCAGGCGCAGCTGGTGCGTTGCCCCGCGGGCCAGGATCATCGCGAGCGTCCCGTCGCCTTCGCCGGCCTCGGCGTTGGCCTTGTCGTACATCTCGGCCCACACCGGACGGGCCTCGCGCGACCACGTCATACGACCGATCCGCCGGGCGACGTTGGTTGCGTCAGCCAGGCCGGACGCGACGTCGCGAAGGTCGTCCGGGGGAAGATCGCCGCCGAATGGCAGCGCCTTACTCCGACGCGAGGCAACGAACAGAAACCTGCTGGCAAAGCCGTTGGCTTTTTCGGTCGCAGTGAGCATCGTCCGCAGCTCCGACGGCGTGATGTCGGCTTGTACGACGACGTGCGGGTCGGTCGCGCTGTGCGGGTTGGCCCTCGTCATCTCGCGGAGGTTCTCGCCGTCCCACGCGTTGCGGAGCGTGGCGCTGAGGTTGTTCCCCTCCCGCGACGCTGCGGCGAGCACCTTGGGCAGCTCGAGCTCTCGCACGAGCAGCCGCTTGTCGCTCACGCCCGGGTCGATCTCGCAAAGCCCCTCCTCGTTCGACGTGGCCTCCTCGCGCTGGGCTTTGCTGATTGGCTTGCCGCGGACCTCGTCTCGAATGGAGTGGACGAGGCCCTGGCCGGTCGTCAGTCCGCTGGCGATGTTGGACGTGACGAATGCCTCGTCGGCGAGCTTGAGCACCTGCCGGACGCTGCCCCACGACTGGCCTTTGCGGCCGCTGCCGGTCGACCCGGCAATGATCGGCCACAACCGCGCGGCGTGTTCGATGCCGTCGATGTTGACGTGCGCCCCCCGGCCGATGGCGCAGCCTGCCGCCGACAACAGTCGCATGAGCAGCACGGCAGGGTCCGCCTCGGAGTGCGGGGCGATGACGCGGACGGCGTCGCCGACCGGGCCAAAAAACGCAGCGGCACCTAACGGATACGGATATGGATTCCCCCGCGGCGGTGCCGTGGCGGGGGAATCCGTATCCGTGTCAACCGCGACCGGCCCTTGAAGGCGGCTGCGCTCCATCCCCATGACCCTCGCCGCGACCCGCACCGCATCTTCGATGTCGCCGCCATGCCCAAGCTCGCACCACGCCGTGAACGCGTCGATCACGTTCTGGTCGCCATCGTCGAAGTTTTCGAGCCAGTCCGCGCCTGCAGGAAGATCAGCCGATGCGTGACGGCTCTTGGCCGCAGTTCTCTTTGACGGTGTCGGGGACACCGCCTTTGCCTTCGGCTTCAAGGGCTCGGGCAGGCGACGCGGGTCGTTGAGCTCGTCGCCGAGGAACGTGAGCAGGTAGTCGACGGCGTCCTCGCCCTCAAGCCACGCCTCCCCGTCGTGAAGCCGCGACGCATGCGGCCGCTTCTGGTGGAGCCCCGGCAGGCGGACGTAGTTGCCACAGGCGTCGGGCTTGATGCGGGCTTGCTTCGGGAACGCCTCGGGCTTTGCGGCGAGCCCGAAGTCGGCGACACAGCGATCGGCCCAACCGTCAATGAACGCGTGGACGCGGGCGGAATCGGCGAGCGCCGCGAAGATGACCCAGACGTGGAACCCGCCCTTGCCGTTGGAGTCGACAAGGAGCGGTCGCCAGCCTTCGGCGGCCATCGCGTCGGCGCAGGCGATCGCGGCGCGCTGGTTCGCGTCGGCGTCGTCATCGTCGCCGTGCGCGTCGATGTCGATGACCGCGAACCGGCAGCAGTTGGTCACCGGGTCCGTCGTGTAGAGCCCGACGCGGTTGCCGCGGCCGCGGAAGTGATCGACGAGCCGAGCGGTCGTCAGCGGCGTCTTTGTGGTGACGGTGCCGCCGTCGACTGTCTAGCTGCCGTGTCGGTCGGTTCTGGCGGCGACCCGGTCGAAGAAGGCGTCGGCGAGAGCGTCGGCGTGAGCGGCGTATGCCTCGGCCGCGAGCGGGATGCGTGCGGCGTCGGGGCTCATCGTGCCTCCCTCCCGCCGCTCTTCGAGACAAGCTTGATGCGAATGCCGCCGGCACCGACGAGGCCCACGGGGTAAAAGTGAGCAAGGCCGCGATCGGCAAGGTGCTCGGCCGCGTCCAGGTGGCTTGCGTCGATCGTGATGGCCCCCGGCTTGGATGAGCCGTCGCGGCAGCGTGGCGGCGTCCTCGCGAACTTGGCCGGGTGTGCCGACCTTGGCTCGCTCAGCGGCGGCGAGGTCGATGGCGTCTGGCGGGGCGGGTTGTCGTGGTGGGGTGCTTCGTGCTATCCTCATCGAGCTTCCAATGCGTCCTGCCCGGTGCAACGGGCGGATGAACTCCGCGACCTCGCCTTGCTGGGCGGGGTCGTTTTTCAGATGCCGGCGGCGTCCAGCTCGGCCTCGGCCAGGACTGCCGCTTCGCTCGCCGTCGGGCCTCTGTAGTCGACCTCGACGTCGTCGTTGAGTCGGGCGACGAATCGAGCGATGGCTTCGGTCGACGTGTGCAGCCCGCCGGGCAGCCGAACGTTCTCAAGCTTGACCGTCTGTCCCGTCACGGACTTCGAGCCGTAGAGCACCGCCCGATAGACCTTGCTCACGTGCGGCCGGCTGCCGTTGCGAGTGCGGAATGCGGGGTGCCGTGCGGCTTGTGTAAACGTGAGCAGCTCTTCTGCGTTGACGTCGATTGCCATGCAGCGGATGAGACTGCAAAGCCGCAAGTCATTGCCGCCAGATTTCTGCCAAGTTTCTGTCAGCCGCGGAGCGAGTTGGCGGTCTCTATCAATGCCCGGAGGACCGTCACGCCAGTGATGTTGCGTTCGCCTCCATTGAGGCGAACGAGGCAGTGGCTCGACAGCTCTTCAATCGCGGCTTTCGTGTCGCGAGCGTTCAGCCCGGACCGCGACTGCAGCGTGCCAACAGTCTGCTGGACCTTGTGCGTCGCAGCGGGCATAGCCGCGATGGACAGCAGCAGGGTCTCGGCCTTCGGCGACAGTGCCGCCAGAGGCCAACCAGCAATCGCGGCGAGCACTTCAGTTGGGCGGACCCTACCAGCAAGCCAGTCGGCAGGCAGGACGCCCGCAAACTGTGCAAGCTCAACCCAGGCGGCACGGGTTGCCGGCAGCCAGTCGAGTCGGCCACGCGTCATCTGACGAATGAGGTCAGGATGCTGGCGAATCTCGTCCAGCAGCTCGAACTCTTTTTCGCGGTCGACATCATGCAAACCGAGAAAAATCCCGAACGCGCTTACCGAAATGCTTGGCTTCTTGGCCATCGTCATGTCCTCGCAAAGCAGGCCGATTCGGCCGACCGGCGGGACATGCACCGGCCGGCTCGAATCGACGCCGGGGATCAACCGGCTACCCGCGATGATGTTACTCGAAAAGGTTGAGCTGCCCCTCGCCGTTGCGGCCCCACAAGTCGCGGTCGCGAGCGATCCGAAGACGTTGCCGCTCGACACGTTCCGCACGGGGCGGGTCGCCGGGTCGCTCCGGTTCCGGCTTGGCCTTCGCAGTGGCCGGCGGCCGGTGCCGGGCGAAGCGGTCGCGGGTGGCATCGAGCTTCATGCGGCCTCCATTCGCAGAAGGGCCGGCTCGCCACCCTGTTCTTGCAGTTGCCGCATGACGTCAAGCGTGAAGCTCGCCACGTTGTTGGCGTCGGCCTCGTCATCATCGGCTGACCGGCCGTGGAGCCAGACCCAAGCGTGGCGAAGTTCATGGATGAGAATGTGCAGGCGACGCCGGCGCGGAAGGAGCGAGCACAACGTGATGACCCCCGACTCTTCGCAGCCCTCATCGCACAGGCCATCGACTTGCCGGCCTTCGAATATCAGTGGCTCATCCGAGATGCGAACGACATAGAGGGTCGGCCCAATGCTGAACTTCAGGCCGGTGTCCGCCGCTGACGGCCAGGGCACAAGGTTCGGGAACATGCCCGGCGGAATCGGCGGGACGATCTCGCTGACGACGTCGAAGTTGTCGCCGTGCATCGGAAACTCTGCGGTTTGTCCGCTATCGTGCGTGCTCATCTGAGCCTTTCTGTGTTGCCCCCGGTCGTTGCTTTCAATCTGCGGCCGGGGGCGGCCTTGTGAGTACGGGCAACGGGACTACCCCGTGGCCTCAATTGCTTTGCGTGCCGTGTCCAGGTTGGCCTCGGCGTACGTGCTGGCGGTCACGACAGAGCCGTGAACGTGGCCGAGCACCGCCGCGGCGACGTCGATGCCGCCGTGCCGCCGCAGGGCCGTCGCCGCGTTGTGTCGAAGGCGGTAGGGCGTCCACTTCTCAATGCCGGCTCGCCGGCAGGCGTGGGCGATCGACCGCGCGTAGCTCATTGCCGTGTAGGTGTCGCCGATGGTGCGGCTCGTCTGCTTCTGGTTCGGCTTCTGGTTCGGCCGTCGTGACCCCTTGGCCCCGCGAGCCTTCAGTTCGGCAGCCGCCTCGCGTGGGCTGAATAGCAGCTTGTCGACTGCTCGGCCGACCATGAACTCGGCGAGCACTTGGCGGGCCTGGGGGCCGAACAGGATGACGCGGTCTGTACCGCGACCGGCCAGCTTGTGCGATGCCGGGCGACACTCCCACGGCTTGACCGAGGTGTCGATGTCGATGGCCCGCAGCTTGAGCAGTTCGCCCGGACGCCCACCGGTGTGCGGTTGAAGCAGGACGACACCACGAACGGCAGCGGGCAGCTCGTCGAGCGGCGCGGCGATCGCCGCGTCAGGCACCGGCTTCACGGGCTCGGCTTCGGTCACGCCGGCCTGCCCCTTTTTCATGGGCGACAGCGCCTTGGGTCGCTCGAACGTCGTCGGGTCGACGTACTCGCGGGCGACGCCCCATTTGAAGATCTGACGGACGCGTTTGGTCTGCCGGTTGATGCTGACTCGCACCCAGCCCTCGTCCACCATCGCGGCGCGGACGGCTTCGAGCTGCGGGACTTTGAAGTCGGCAACCGGTGTGCGGCCGAACAGCCGGCGGACGATCCGCATCGGACCTCGGAACGCCTCGGCCCTAGTCGTGCCGTCATCGCGAGGCGGGTAGTGCTCACTGGCCCATCGCCAGAAGTCGGCGAGCATTTCGTTGACCGTGGCGGTGGCCGGCGACGCCGGCGGGATGCGGCGGTTGTTGTTTTTCCAGACGCGGACGAGACGCGCGTACTCGTCGCTGGCCTCATCGGTGCCGTAGGGACCGGTGTAGAAGACGCGTCCATTCAGACGGACGTAGCCGCGGCCGGATGGCCGTTGCAGGCAGTGTTTCGGTTCGTGACTGTTGCGACGGCGGGGCATGGGGAGCGGTCCTTTGTGCGTAATTGACGCACGGGCGTGGGAACCGTCCGGCAGCCCCGTGAGGGGAGTAGCGACGTAAGTCGCTTCCAGGCTGCGAGTTGTAAATGGGCCGTGCAGGGCTCGAACCTGCGACATCTTCCTTGTAAGGGAAGCGCTCTGGCCAACTGAGCTAACGGCCCGACAGTCGCAGCAACCGCCGATTAGGAAGGTCGGCGGCCTCGGTGCGAACCGTGTATCTTATCCGCGGGCTTGGACTCGTGCCGGCCCGACTGTGGGAGTGGCTGCCGCTAGGCTGGGAAGCGTCGATGGCAGAGCAGAAGATTCTCATCTCCGGCGTCGCCGGTTTCATTGGCGGGCACGTGGCCCAGCGGTATCTCGATGAGGGGGCGACCGTCGTCGGGTTCGACAACCTCTCGCGAAGAGGCAATGTCGAGAATATTCGGTTTCTCCAATCGCTCGACAGCGAGTTTGACTTCGTCCATACCGACATTCGCAACGAGACCGACTGTCTCGGGCTTTTCGAGCAGCACAAGGACGCGGACGCCGTCATCCATCTTGCGGGACAGGTGGCGGTCACGACGTCGTTTCTCAATCCCCGGATGGATTTTGAGGCCAACGCGCTAGGCACTCTGAATCTGCTCGAGGCGTGTCGGCTGCACTCACCCGAGGCGGCGTTCGTCTTCGCCAGCACAAACAAGGTTTACGGCGGCATGGAGCAGGTCCACGTCGAGCTCGACGGCGAGCATGACCGCTACCGTTATCGCGACTTTCCGCACGGCATTCCGGAGACTGCGCCGCTCGACTTCCATTCGCCGTATGGCTGTTCCAAGGGGACGGCCGACCAGTACGTCCGCGACTACGCCCGCATGTACGGGCTCAACACCGTCGTCTTCCGCCAGTCGTGCATCTACGGCACGCGGCAGTTCGGCGTGGAGGATCAAGGGTGGATCGCGTGGTTCACAATCGCCCGGCTGCTGGGTCGGCCGATCACGGTCTACGGGGACGGCAAGCAGGTGCGGGACGTGCTGTGGGTGGACGACCTCGTCGACCTGTACCAGGCGGCGATCGCGAACATGGAGCAGGCGCGCGGCAAGGTCTACAACGCCGGCGGCGGCAGCGAGAACGTCATGAGCCTCCTCGAACTCATTGGCTACCTCGGCTGGACGCCGGAAGAAGTCAGCTTTGATGACTGGAGGCCGGGAGACCAACGGTGCTTCATCGCCGACACGGCCAAGGCGAAGCGCGACCTCGGGTGGGCACCAAAGACGTCGCCAAGACAGGGCGTCGCCCAACTCGCGGCCTGGGCGGAAGAGAGTGAGGCAACCCTGGCGAGCGTGCTCGGCACGAGCAAGCACGACACGCAGAAGAAGGCCGTCGAGCAGAAACGGCTCCTCAAGGCGATTTCGGGCTAGGCAACGTTATCGTCACGAACCCATCGTTGTGACTACGGCGTCGCCGGCGGCAGAGGTGGAGGCAGTGCCGCCGAGGTCGCCGGTGCGGGTGGAGGCGTCGGCCAGCGCTGCTGCGATCGCCTTGCGGACGGCTTCGGCGGCGTCGGGTTGGCCGCAGTGGTCGAGCATCATCGCTGCTGACAGGATGGCCGCGGTAGGGTTGGCCTTGCCCTGGCCGGCGATGTCGGGCGCGCTGCCGTGGACGGGCTCGAACATGCTGGCTTTGCGTCGTTCCGGGTCGAGGTTGCCGCTGGCGGCGACGCCCATGCCGCCGGAGATGGCCGCGCCGAGGTCGGTGAGGATGTCGCCGAACATGTTGGTCGTCACGATCACGCCGTACTGCTGCGGGTTGGTCACCATGTACATGCAGCAGGCGTCGACGTGCTGGTAGTCGGCGGTGACGTCGCTGAATTCGCTGGCGACTTCGCGGAACGCCCGGGCCCAGAGGTCGTGCGCGAACCGCAGGACATTCGTCTTGGCGACCAGCGTCACGCGATCGCGGCCCTCACGCTTGGCCGTCTCGAAGGCGTAGCGGATGACGCGCTCCACGCCGTGACGCGTCGTCACCTCGATCTGGTTCGCGACCTCGTGCGGCGTGCCCTTGTAAAGGAAGCCGCCTTGCCCGCAGTAGAGGCCTTCGGTGTTCTCGCGGACGACGGTGAAGTTGATCGTCTCAGACGACTGCCCGGCCAGCGGCGTGTTCACGCCCGGCAGCAGCGTCACCGGACGGAGGTTGACGTACTGGTCGAGCCCGAACCGCATCTTGAGCAGGATCTCGGTCTCGAGCAGACCCTGAGGAATCTTGGCCATGCCTGCCGGCTCGACGCCGACGGCCCCGAAGAGGATCGCGTCGTGCCCGCCCAGCTGGTCGAGGTCGGCGTCGCTGATGGTCTTGCCGGTCTCAAGGTAGTGGGCGGCACCGTGGGGCCAGTCGCTGCGGTTGAGGGTGAAGCCGAACCGCTCACCGGCCGCCGTCAGGACTTTCCACGCCTCGGCCGTCACTTCCGGTCCGACGCCGTCGCCTGGCATGACGGCGATGTTGAGTTCGCTCATGCCCACAACGTAGCCCGCACGTCGGCCATGGATCAGGGCGACGTGGCCGACTCGATGTCGGAGATCGTTTCGCCGAGGCCAGGCCGAGCGGTGATCACAGCTGCGGCCGTCTCGTATTCGATCGCGCCGGCATCCACCAGTGCCCGGTAGATGGCGTCGCTGGCTTCCTGCGACGTGACTCCAGCGACTTCCACCGCGCCCGCATACGGCAGGACAATCGCACCGTCGTCTCGGATGCGTTTGGTGATGCGAAGTACCTGGCCCGGCTGGGGCAAGTCGATAATGCCGACGGTGATCAACTCGCCGACCCAGAGTTTGTTCGGGTCAATCTCGACCCCGACCGCCACGCCTGTGTTGCGGAGGGCTGTCAGTTCTGCTCGAACCGGATTGAGCATTTGGCGAAGCTCGACCACTGTCCTCGCCTCCTCGCCAAACCGCTGACGCTCAATGTCCAGAGCCTGCTCCAACTCGACGAGTTGCTGGCGAAGCTCAGTTGCTCGATTGATTCGCTCTGCCTCCTCGACCGCCGGCGCCAAGGCATCGATCTCTCTAAGGAAGTCCTCGATCTTCACGAGCACATCGGGCTGATGGCGGACGATCAGTTTGCTGCCGATGAGGCGGACCGAGGGTGCAGCACCGACCGGGCCGGACCATCGATCGGGCTCGACGAAGGTGCGAATCGCGTCCGGTACATCCTCGCCGAACATCGTCGAATCGAGCTCGAATACGCGTCGGGCCAGACGAGCGTCCATCGGCAGCGACCCGGCCTCGGCGACGATCAACACGCCGTCCTCGACCGCGTAGCCGAAGTCACCAAAGCCCTCGCCGACCGACTTCAGCACGAGATCGAGAACGCGGCCTCGCGGCAGGTCGGTGAGCGGGCCGAGCGTGACAGGCATCGTCGGATCGAGGCCCGTGATCTCGAAGCTGCCCCAGTTGATGAACGCGTTGATTTCCGCCTCGAAGAGCAGCGTGTCGAAGACGTCCGTCAGCGGCGTCTGGTCGAACTCGACCGTACCGACGAAGACATCGTCAAGACGCCGCATAATGGCGAGGTCTGCAGGCGTGGTCACCTCCTCGAGAACGATGGTGGCACGCTGATCGGTCGGGCGCGTTTCCTGGGCGTCGGCGATCGCAGGACGGGCCGTGAGCGTCAGCACGCCCGCGATCGCAGCGCCGGCAAGTGGCAGGGCGGCGGCAAGGGCGACGAGCCGGCTGGGGCGGCGGGGGTCGTGGGTCATGACGAGGCGGTGTTGAAGTTGACGAACGGTCGCCCGACGGGCGGCCATGGCGGGAACGAACGACGGCATCGGCGTGCCGGTCGGTGAAGCCAGACGCAACAGCAATCGGCCGTAGGTTTGGCGGGTCGAGGCGTCCGTGTCACGGAGCGTCATCCGGTCGCAAGCGAGTTCCTGATCGGCCGACACGTGCTTGGCAGCGAGCCAGACGAGCGGGTTGAACCAGTGTGCCGCACGCAGGCACGCGAAGGCCAAACGTTGCCACGCGTCGCCACGTCGGACGTGCGCGAGCTCGTGGCGAAGCGTCAGCCGAAG